>JAYQEA010000060.1:0-23247 GCA_038138625.1 Roseivivax sp. | reverse complement strand
GTCGAGGCGAACCTGCGTCTCGTTATTTCGATTGCCAAAAAATATACGAACCGTGGTTTGCAGTTCCTGGACCTGATCCAAGAGGGCAACATTGGCCTGATGAAGGCTGTGGATAAGTTTGAATATAGACGCGGTTATAAATTCTCGACCTATGCAACGTGGTGGATACGGCAGGCGATCACGCGGTCAATTGCAGATCAGGCACGCACAATCCGTATTCCCGTGCACATGATCGAAACCATCAACAAGCTGGTCCGGACCGGACGGCAAATGCTGCATGAGATTGGTCGAGAACCCACTCCGGAAGAATTGGCAGAAAAGCTGCAGATGCCGCTCGAAAAAGTGCGCAAGGTGATGAAGATTGCCAAAGAGCCGATCAGCCTTGAAACACCGATCGGGGACGAGGAAGACAGCCAGCTGGGTGATTTTATTGAAGATAAGAACGCCGTTCTGCCTTTGGATGCCGCGATCCAGGACAATCTGCGGGAGACAACAACACGTGTCCTCTCAAGCCTGACCCCACGCGAGGAACGGGTGCTCCGTATGCGGTTTGGCATTGGCATGAACACCGACCATACCTTAGAGGAAGTCGGTCAACAATTTAGCGTGACGCGAGAGCGTATTCGTCAGATCGAGGCTAAGGCGCTGCGTAAGCTGAAACATCCGAGCAGAAGTAGAAAATTACGCAGTTTCTTGGATCAATAGGCCGCAGAACCTCTTTTTTGTTGAAAAAATGGGCGGGATTTACAAATTTGCAGTATTCTTGACCAGCAGGCCGAAAACCCCACATTCGAGTGCAGAAATCATTTGACATAGTGGAATTTAGATAATCATTGCTGAACGAACCGAGAATTCAATTCAGTTTTTATCGGGCAACGTGCGGGTTCGGAAAATTGGTGATTAGAGTTTTCAAATGCAATGGCTGCGGCCATAGAATGCGTCTTGTAGGTGGAAAATGTGGTAGTTGCCACAGACTGAAGGAACCGTTCCAGACGGCTCCGGTACTGTTAATTTGTGGTTGCCTTGTCCTCACCGGCATCGCGCTGCTCAGCTCGGCTTTAGTTTTGTCCTGAACTCGAAATTATTCGTTCGACGGTCGCTTAAGACGTATCGAAGGTTTTGACCTTTTTCCAAATGGTTTGGCATGCTGTCCGCAACCAGACGAATTTACTGGTTGGTATCTGATCATTTTCCAACCGGGACAAAAGCACCTCGACCGGGCAACTCTTTCCCGTTACAGGATCCCAGTAGCGTGGGTAGTCGATCAGGGCCGCGTGGATAAGACCGTCCAAGGTAATGCCGGAACGTCGACGCGGGCAGGAAGGTCCCAGATCGCGGGTCAGGCCCCAACCGGCATAAAACGGGCGACCAAGGCACGTCACCGGAGTGCCATGAACCAGCGCCTCGAACCCACCAAGAGAGGTAAGTGTCCAGACCTCATCGACCTGCTTTAGCAGCCAGTTGCTTTCTGCCGTTTTGAGCACCTGATCGGCTAAGGGCAGGGCTTCGGGGCAGCCGGGTCGTAGCCCGGCACTGACATCGGGATGTGGTTTATAGAGAAGCGCCGCTTGTGGATGCGCCATGCGCGCGGCTTTCAGCGTGTGATAATCGTTCAGGCCGGGTGCCCCGCAGCGCACAGAGGCATCATCCGCCACCTGCCCCAGAACAAGTATCTTCTGCCCCTCTGGTAAAACGGGTCGCGATCCGCCAAGCCCATATTTGTTATGCCCTTGCGTTACCAACCGTTGGCGTAAACAGGCCGCACGATCCAACGCGTCTTGTGGCAAGGTCGGGCTGGCCGCAATGAGCTGTTCCAATCGTGAGGGAGTGTCGGCGTCATAATGTATGCCAAGATCATCAAGACAGAGCGATTGCGGAGGTACCAGTTTGGCACCCAATCCCCGCGATCTGATAAAACCATCCTCGACCGTAACGGGGGCCTTGGCCCGCTGACCCCAAGCCATACGGGGTATCTTGGAAGAGACATCCGCAGAAAAGTGGACCGGCGCAAACTGGCCAAAATGGCGGCGCATCCAACCCCGCTTCCACCGGCTTGCGCCCAAGATAACCCATCCGTTGCGGTCCTCTAGCCAACCTCTTCGCAGGGCGGCCAAAAGTGCGATTGTATCTTCCAAAGTGGCGCGTCCGCCGGTTGCCGGATCAATCCATGATGGGGCAATTATATAAAGACCTGTAAAAAGATCTAAGGGCGTCAATTTTGTGGTTCTGTGAGGCAATGGGGGACCGTGATCGGATGTCAGCCCCCATCCTGCATAGATCGGTGTGCCGAAAACATGTGGTTTATGACCGGCAAAAATTGCCTCTAGTCCAAGCTGAGAGGAGACGGTGAACACAGCATGAGCACGCTTCAACAATGACCAAGGAGACAAGTCGTCATCCAACAATTCGCCGTCTTGGGCTGTAAAATGGCCTCTGCGCTGTCCATTTTTCGTTTCTGGATGGCTTTTGATTAAGATACGGTGATCGGGATACCACGCTCGCGCTGCGCAAAGCATAGCCTCAAACCGGGTTGGATCTGGTGCCGAGGCATCCCCACGAACCTGATCAACAACCAACACATAACCGGCATCGGGTGCAGGTTGGGTTGGGTCAAAGGCTGCGTATTTGGTTATCTTTTGATCTATCACGCTTTGTAGTGCAGCCGTGGCCCGTGTCCGAAGCTCTGGCTGTTCAATCGCGTCCGAGGTCAGAATTCTTTCAACGCGGCTTGGACGACTCGCATCAAAATGAACGCCCAGATCATCTGCGATTACCCCAACAGCGAACGCGTCTTTTGGAAACAATCCACGTAGTGGCGCGTCTTCGAAAACGACAACATGTCCACCGCAGAGCTTGGCGAGCCGCTGCGCGCGTTTGGCATACCGGCCTTGTCCCCATGCCGCTATCAAGCTGCCAGATTTTGGCCATCCAAACCTTGGCTCATAGCCTGCAGCCCGAAGCAAAGCGCGCTGACGCCACTGACCTAGAGTTGTTATATAAATCGTGCGCGGCGCGTCATCCTCCATCCGTTAGTGTGTTTACGGAAGATACCGCACCAAGCGAGCCGGTTAGAACCGAGATCGATTTGCTCCATTGGGTGGCAGGGGCCTCGGTTACATAGATTGTATCACCGTCACGGATGGTAAAATTCCGCGCATGAAAGAGCCCCATTGGCACCGTCAGGTCCAATACATAGATCATCTGTTGCGGTCCGATTGAATCACTACGGCCCAAAACCTGATTGGCAATTTCTGACGGTTCTGAGCGCAGTACAAACACACCTTTTGGGTCAGCGGCACCGAGCGACAGACCGCCCACCTTAGCGAGGGCTTCAACAGCGGTAATCACCGGAGTGTCAAAATCCACATTGTCTTGACGACCCGTGGCGCCAAGCACGCTGAAATTTCGACGATCTTGCTCAACGAAAATTTTGTCATTATTGCGCAACGCGATGTCCAATCCGGGCTGTGTGACCAGATCACTATACCAGACCCGTCCTGTCTCGTGTCCGCGCAAGACAGATACCTGAGCAGCCTCCGGGTCAAAAGCGATACCGCCTGATCGTGCCAACATGGCTGCAAGGGTTCTGGTCGATCGGTCAATTGGATAGACGCCTTGAGCACCAACACCGCCAGTCACCGACACGGTGGCTCCATCGCCAGCAAAGCGTCTGAGTTCTACCTGTGGATCGGGTGTTTTTTCGCCAAGACGTCGCGTTAGTAAACGACGCAGTTGTTCGGGCGTTTTTCCAGCCGCGTGCAGTCTTCCTAAATACGGAACAAAAATAAGGCCTTCGTTATCGACCTGCACTTCATCAAGGACTTGGACATTGGCAGTGGGGGGGCTCAGCAAACCGTCCTGGACATTTTCCCAAATTGTTATGCCCAGTCGATCGCCCGGTCGGATCATATCCGTACCAAGCGTACCCGCAGATTGCAGTGTTCGGGAAAACCCCAGAGCCACGGGGGAATTTGTAATCTTTGTCACACGCGCATCCACTGCCACAATATGCGCATTGTCGCCTTCGGTATCGGCGGATGAGAGCAACTCTGTGATGTTTGGTCCCCCACGGGGTACCTCGCAAGCTGCCAATGCGCACATCAAAATGGCGGCTGCTGCCAGTTTGATACAGCGCGACCCCTGAATCTGCATGTCTGCCTCCTTGGCCTCTCGCGGACCTTTTCGTTTTTGGCACAACCTTAACGAAAACTGCCCGATCAGCCTAGTCAATCAACAGTAATCTCGGCGAACTGTGGCGGGCCGGACTCGGTATATTCTTCATGGAATAGATTATACGGGTCACGATCTCTAATCATGATTTTGATGATATGCCCCAACAGACGGTTCCGACCCTCTGCGGAATAAAAGCTGCCCTGCATTTGGCTGGTCTGAAGCATTAAGGTTCGAAAAGCATTGTAGGTTTCCGGATCCGGTGGTTGGGGGTCTGCAAAAAAGGCGTCAATTGGTTGCGATGACGCCAAACCGGGCCGTTTATAGACGGCCTGTCCCAATGCACAGAGCGGCATGCCACGCCACAGGGCTTGATGACCTGCCGTTGAATTCACTGTCACTGCCGTCAACGCCTCGTCCAGCAAGGGTGCCAGTTTTCCTCCTGTGATCAAATAGACCCTTCCATGCAAAGCATAACGGTGTTTCGCACGGGTCACAGCACGGCGAAGGTTTTCCCTGCCGTCTTCGAAAGGATGGCATTTAAAGACCAATACATGCTGTTTCGGTGCTGATTTCGCAAAGCCTGCCGCGATGTGATCAATCAGATGATGTTGGCTGGAAAATGATGAATGAGCGCGAAAATTGGCATCATGTGCCAGCTGTAGGAGCACCACATGAAACGGGCGCTGAAGGCGTCGCACGCGGTGGGTGTCAATCGTTCTTCGCGACCGCGTGAGCGGCAGCATGACCAAGCGACGAATATTGAGTGCGGCCTCTGTCCAAACGGAAATATTTCTATGTGATCGAAATTCGGGATAGCCAGAGCTCAAAGCGACGCACAGATGATAACAGGCCCCATAAAAGATGTGCTGGCGGGTGTCGCCCCACCGGTCCGGTGGCGATAGCGGTTGTGCTATGTGTGAAGTGTCATGTGCTGACGTGTGCACTAAGCGAGAGTTTGCGTTGCTGCCGTGTCGCTCGTAAGTGATCCAGTATGGGCGCAAATAGCCTTCTTCAAAAATATGGGTGCGCAATCCAGCCGCGCGGGCTTTACGCAGGGCTTCTGCGTGATGGGGACGTGCATCGCCATAAAGCACAAGATCCGTGATCCGATGCGTGGATAGAATCAAGTCGAGATGCGTACCCCACGAAGCACTGCTATCGCGATGCGGAATATAATCCGACCCCGGCCAAAAAATACGATCCCCCCCGTTGAAACCTACACGCCATGTGTGATGTCCTGTGGCGCGTAATCTAGAGGCAAGCTGAGTGAAAAACGGGCCGTGTGGACCTTGAAGAAACAAAAAGTGTCGGCTTGACATGGTTGCACCCGCTTGTGGGCGCAGTTTATCACTGCGCCATACGCATCGTCAGGAGTTTGCACATGTTTACAGGCATTGTCACCGATATGGGGGAAGTAATTGCGCTGGAAAAGCGTGGTGATCTGCTCGCCCGCATTGCAACGCACTATGATACATCTGGTATAGACATCGGCGCGTCGATTGCCTGCGATGGTGCATGTTTGACAGTTGTCGCTCTGTCTGACGGGTGGTTTGAAGTCGACATAAGCGCCGAGACCCTGGACAAAACCAACCTGGGAACATGGGCCAAGGGCACGCGGATCAATCTTGAACGTGCTCTTAGGGTCGGGGATGAATTGGGCGGCCATATCGTGTCGGGACATGTGGATGGCCTCGCCGAAGTCGTTTCTGTGAAAGATGAAGGTGACAGTACACGTGTTCAGCTAAGGGCGCCCGATGGCCTTGCCCGGTTCATCGCGCCAAAAGGGTCGGTTGCTCTGAATGGGACATCATTGACGGTGAACGAGGTCGAAGGCGCGGTGTTTGGCATCAACTTTATTCCCCACACCAAAGATGTGACAACATGGGGCACTGTAGCCGTCGGGGATCAGGTAAACCTTGAGGTCGACACAATGGCCCGTTACGTGGCACGCTTGGCAGAAGACATTTAAAGCTTCTGTCTCGCCGTCTCATCGCTGGATTGGGGGCGGCACCTTGTATGATCTGGCGTACAAACAAACATCCCATGCGGCTGTCACGTCATGTTGATCAACGAACATACTGCCGCAGGGCCGTCTGTGCAGCGTGACCTGATGCCGACCATCACCGCGACTGTCGGCTTAGCTTCTGCTGGCGCTGGGCCGGTCAGACAAGCTGGCTGACCACCAAGCCTCTGTTTCCGTCTCGCTCACTTGTTTTGCGATCCCAATTGCGACCAGACCGATCGGACAGGGTGGGGTGGCCGGCGTGATGTGGATCTGGCGACCAACGACCTGTACCTGCCAAGTGCCCGCAGCGGTCGGCAAAAAGCCTTTTACCCGATAAAGGCCCTTGGGGCGCGCTTGCAAATGTGCTGTCAGGGAGTGCCGGTCCCAAATCGGGCTTTTACGCGTTGACCAGCCGTAAAACTCGGCATGTCCGTGGACTTCAGGTTGTCGCGGCTTGCCGGTTGTTGATCCCAGAATGATGGGCGCCAGTATGTCTAATTTATGCAGCAGCACATACGGCGACGGCAGGTCAGGCGTTGTGATATCTTCAAGATCGCTGTGCGACAGTGCGACCAGATCTGCGGCCTCGACCTGTCCGCGCAGTTGTGCGCCAATCTGGGGATCATTCACAAGGTGCGGCCATTCGCGCCCATGCACCACTGTGACTACGCCGGCGTAACTAAGGTCGGGTTCCGCCAGGGCGAGCGCTGCGATGCGGCCGGGATCGGCTATTCCGCTTGCCTCGATGATGAGGTGGTCAGGACGATCAGGACGATCAAGCACAGATCCGATCGCCTGGAACAAGTCGGCGCCCATGGTGCAGCATACGCAGCCGTTGGTCAGTGTCATGGTGTCCTGACTGGCGTTGGCCAATAGTGATGCATCAATATTGATTGCACCGAAATCGTTCACCATGACCAACAAACGCAGCCCATGCGGTTCCGATAGCAGGCGGTTGATCAGGGTGGTTTTTCCTGCGCCAAGATAGCCACCAATTACCGTCATTGGTAATGTTGTGTTCATAGCAGATGGACCCGACCACCTGACACTGTGCCAAGAACCGGGACGTCCCGCAGGGCTTTGGGTGCTACTTTTGTGGGATCCTGACCCAGAATGGCGAAATCAGCGCGTTTGCCGACGCTGATGCTTCCTATTTCGTGATCCAGATGCAGGGTGCGCGCGGCGCCAAGCGTGATCGCTGTTAAAGCTTCGGGCACCGTGATGCATTGATTGGCGCCAAGAACGCGACCCGTCATGGTCTGACGGTTCACCGCTGCCCATGCGGTGAACAAAGGTCCCAATGGTGTGACCGGCGCGTCCGAGTGGATTGCAAGCGTCACGCCCGCATCAAGGGCCGAGCGGCAGGCGTCCATGCGGGCTGCCCGATCAGGTCCAAGGGTGCGTGAGACATGCTGATCGCCGAAATACCAGATGTGATTTGCAAAGACATTTGTACAAATTCCCAGTTCTGCGCACCGGTTAAACATAGCAGGCGTCATCATCTGACAATGTTGGAGAACATGGCGTGCATCGCGCCATGGATGGGCTTTTGCCGCCTCTGATATTGCTTCGATGCTCACCTGTGCGGCCTCGTCTCCGTTTACGTGTATGTGCATCTGAACGCCGCGCGCCTGCATCTCCATCGCAAGCGCGCGGATCTCGGCGGGGCTGGTATTCCATAGCCCATTTGGCTGGCCTTCGACATAACCCGGCCAAAGGACCCGTGCTGTCCATCCTTGGATCGACCCGTCAGTCATAAGCTTGACGGCGCCAAGACGCAGTTTGTCTGTGCTGTGTGTTTGCAAAGCCAAGGCACGATCCGCAATATCTGCGGGGGATCCTGCCGCGCCGATAGCAGGTACAATGCGAAGGGGAAAATCCGGGTCCCCTGTCACGTCCAGCATGACGTCCAGATCCTCGTCTGTGAGCGACGAGTAAAGATCCGTGATCGTGGTGACCCCGGCACGCTGTGCAACCTTGGCGTAGCTGCGGATTGCCGATGCACTCTGGCTAAGCGCGCGGAAATCCACGCCAAGGCGCCGCAGGATGGGATACATGGCCGCCATTTCCTGCAATTCGCCCGTAGGCAGGCCATCACGGCCTTTGACGACACCGTCGAGAGGCGTGTCGGCATCGTAACCGACCATGGCCAGCGCCGCTGAGTTTACGCACATCAGATGAAAGTTTGAAAAGAGCACGGCAATCGGCCGGTCTGTGCAAATAGCGTCCAGATGAGACCGGTTAAGCCGCTCTGTCGGTAAGAAAATCGGGTCAAATCCCCATGCGACCAAAGGCTCTTGGGGCGGCAGCACGCTCAGGTGATCGCGCAGTCCCGATATGACCGCATCAATCGTCGTGCGGCCATGCCATAGAGCGCCGTCCGGATCAATCCTGTCATGGTAGCCGGCATAGGCAAAACGCCAGATTGATCCCGCCATCATATGAGCGTGACCCTCGACAAACCCCGGGGTCAAGATTGTGTCTGCAAGCCGTGTGTCATGTTGGACAGGTCCCCATGGGTCGGCGCAGTCCGGCCCCCCGATGGCAAGGATACGCCCGTCGCGGACAGCCACATGAGATGCGCTGGGACATGTATCATCCAAGGTGACAATGCGTTTGGCTTCAAAAACTGTTATATGTGACATCTCAGATCCCTCTGCTATGCCGAGGGTGGCACAATTTTCAGTTTTGGCAAGTTCATCATGGCCTACAAAGGTCGGGATCTTTTGGTTCCACTACAAAACCAGTTATGGGGCAGCACCCGTGAAGCCGGGCGCTGCCCCATGCATCAATCCATCGGCTTGAAATTGAACTCGCCGCCTTCTTTTATACCAGACGGCCAGCGTGCAGTCACAGTTTTGGTGCGCGTGTAGAATTTGAAGCTATCAGGTCCGTGCTGGTTGAGGTCACCAAAAAACGATTTTTTCCACCCGCCAAAGGTGTGATAGGCCAGCGGTACGGGGATCGGAACGTTTACACCGACCATTCCGATGTTGATCCGGCTGGCAAAATCCCGAGCCGCATCGCCGTCGCGGGTGAAAATCGCCGTGCCGTTACCCATCTCGTGATCAAGGGCAAGGCCAATGGCTTCTTCGTAGCTTCCTGCGCGTACGGTTGACAGAACGGGCCCAAAAATCTCCTGACGGTAGATATCCATATCCGGGGTGACGCGGTCGAACAGATGCGCCCCGACGAAAAAGCCGTCTTCATATCCCTGCATCGCAAAATTGCGACCATCGACGACAAGATCAGCACCTTGGTCAACGCCCGACTGCACCAGTCCAAGGATTTTTTCCTTGGCGGCTGCGGTTACCACGGGGCCAAAGTCCACGTCGTCACCTGCCGTATAGGGGCCGACCTTCAATGCTTCGATTCGGGGGACCAGCTTTTCAATCAGCCTATCGGCGGTTTCTTCTCCAACTGGAACAGCAACCGAGATCGCCATGCAGCGCTCGCCAGCGGCACCATATCCGGCGCCGACCAGCGCGTCGGCTGCCAGATCCAGATCGGCATCTGGCAAGATGATCATGTGGTTTTTGGCGCCACCAAAGCATTGGACGCGTTTGCCTGCAGAACAGCCGCGTCCGTAAATATACTGCGCAATCGGGGTCGATCCGACGAATCCTATGGACGAGATGTCCTCGTGATCCAACAGGGCATCGACGGCTTCTTTGTCACCGTTTACAACCTGCAAAACGCCCTTGGGCAAACCTGCCTCTTCCATCAGTTCCACCAACATCAAGGGACAAGACGGATCGCGCTCGGACGGTTTGAGAATAAATGCATTTCCGCAAGCCAACGCAGGTGCAAACATCCACATTGGGATCATTGCCGGAAAGTTAAACGGTGTGATGCCGGCGCAAACGCCCAAAGGCTGGCGCATCGAATACATGTCGATGCCCGGGCCCGCGCCATCGGTGTATTCACCTTTCAAAAGATGCGGCGCCCCAATGCAGAATTCGACGACCTCGAGACCACGCTGGACGTCGCCTTTGGCATCCGGAAAGGTCTTGCCATGTTCGCGGGATATGGCTTCGGCCAGTTTGTCCATGTCGCGATTCAACAGTTGCACAAAGGTCATCATCACCCGCGCACGGCGCTGTGGATTGGTCGCGGCCCATGCGGGCTGTGCAGCTTTTGCGATTTGTACCGCTTGATTGACTTCTTCGGCAGAGGCCAGCGGACAGCGGCTGGCCACTTCGCCTGTTGCGGGATTGTAGACATCCGTGAACCGACCCGAGCTGCCCGCTACGAGCGCACCGTTCATGTAGTGCATCAGATCTTGCATTGTGTGACCTCTGTTATGTGACATACCAAGTTTACCCGAGGGTAGTCTTGCAGAAATGCCAAGGGAAGGGGAAAGTTGGCAAAGCATACCTGCAATTTTGCAAAGGCAGCCTTTATGGAAAATTGGGATGATCTTCGAATCTTTTTGACTTTGGCCCGGGCTGAAAGCCTGAGCGCCGCCGGGCGTGCCTTGCGAATGGATCCGGCTACAGTTGGGCGACGTATCACACGACTGGAAACGGCACAGGCACAAAGCCTGTTTGCACGGTCCTCGCAGGGATATGCACTGACCGATGCAGGAGTCCGTCTGTTGACCCATCTGGAGGCCGCAGAACCGTATCTGGATGCGGCCACTGCCGATCGGGTGGCATCGCGCGACGGATTGGCCGGGCAAATCCGAATTGGGGCGCCGGATGGCTGTGCGACATATTTGCTACCGCAGGTGTGCGCCAAAATCACAGCCCAGCATCCGCATCTTGAAGTGCAGATTGTATCTTTGCCGAGGGTTGTGAATTTGTCACGACGCGAAGCCGATATGGCAATCACCGTTAGCCCTCCGCGTACCGGACGACTGACGGTCCAAAAAATATCTGACTACAGTTTGTCGTTAGCGGCATCGCACCATTACCTATCGCAGGCGCCAGCTATCCGATCCAAGGCGGATTTGAGAGACCACCCAATTGTTGGCTACATTCCGGACATGATTTTTGACAAGGAATTGGATTACCTGTCGGACCTCGGGGTGGAGCATACCACGATTGCATCGAATTCAGTCGGTGTGCAGTTTCAGAGCCTCAGGCGCGGGGCAGGGGTTGGCGTTGTGCATGATTTTGCCCGGCCGATGGCACCGGATTTAGCGCGTGTTTTGCCGGGTATTCGGTTGCAGCGTACATATTATCTGGTGCGACAGGCCGGGGACCTGCCTGGCACCCGTATCAGCCGTTTTGCCGCCTTGCTTGTATCTGCACTGCGAGAAGAAATCCCAAAACTCGAACGAATTTCTTGACGTTTTATTGCGTACGGGTGACCATTTGTGAAAGATAATTTTTCCCAGAAGGAGAGCCTCTATGAAAGTTGTTCAGATTCTTAAATCCAAAGCGGATGAGGGTGTCGTAACGGTCGTGCCAGGTTCTGACGTGGGAGCTGCCGCCAAGATTCTTGCAGAGCGCAAAATCGGGACAGTAGTCGTGTCCCCGGATGGCGAAATCGCCGTAGGTATTCTTTCTGAACGTGACATCGTACGAGAATTGGCGCGGGTTGGTGCAAGCTGCCTGGGTCATTCGGTTGAAGACTATATGACCTCAAATCTGGTGACATGCACCCGGGATGACAGTGCCGATCTTGTGTTATCGAAAATGACCCAGGGTCGATTTCGCCACATGCCGGTGGTCGATGGCGACCAGTTGGTCGGATTGATCACCTTGGGGGATGTGGTCAAGGCCCGTCTCCTGGAGGTGTCGATGGAGAAAGAAGCCTTGGAAAGTATGATCATGGGGCACTGATGCCGCTGTGTCGTGACGTTATTCATAGTCAGTGGCTTGACCTGCGCCCGGCAATAATGTTGCGTGCGCGGGACTGCGGTATTTGAAAGGTGCGCCCATGCGAGTAGGATTGTATCCGGGTACGTTCGACCCGATCACATTGGGCCATTCCGATATAATCCGACGTGCTGCGGGTCTTGTGGACCGTCTTGTGATTGGTGTTGCAATCAATCGCGACAAAGGGCCTTTGTTCTCGCTTGAAGAACGCGTCGTTATGATCGAATCCGAATGCGCCGATCTGAGCGCCCAGACCGGTGTTGAAATCGTCCCGCATCCATTTGAAAATCTGTTGATTGACTGTGCTCGTGATGTTGGAGCCAGCGTGATCATTCGGGGTTTGCGGGCTGTGGCGGATTTCGAATATGAATTCCAGATGGTTGGAATGAACAGGGCCCTGGACGACGGGATTGAAACCGTCTTTCTTATGGCAGAGGCGCGCCATCAGGCAATCGCATCCAAACTGGTCAAAGAAATTGCGCGATTGGGGGGGGATGTCAGCAAATTTGTCTCACCGGCGGTGCAAAAAGCTCTGATCGCGCGGCTGGGTTAACGCCCAAGCAAATCATAGGCCATGCGCCCTACCAGTTCGCGCAAGCCAAAGTTCAGTAGATTAAGGTTTCGCGCCAAACGCCAGCCGATCCAGCTGGGTGCATGGCTTCTATGATCGACCGGCATCGGTTCCATTTCCGGCCATCCGGCATTGCCAAAGCTTCGCAGGGCGCGCGGCATATGGGCTGCGCTGGTAATCAAGATCCAGACATCGTCTTTTTGAGGGTTGGCCAGCTGCAAACTGAGATGCGCGTTTTCTGTCGTGTTGCGCGCAGTGGGTTCGATGACCAAACGATCGTCCGGCACCCCTGCCTGTCGCAAGAATTGGGCACCTATATTTGAATGCGCATCGGAATGTGCAAAGTCTCTCAAGGTCCCACGGCCACCGGTAAACACAACCCGCGATTGTGGATATGCTCGGGCCAACGCGGCCCCCATGGTAAGTCTTTCGGCGGCCTCGTTCAGTTGTGCGCCGCCCCATTTCAATCCGGCACCGTGATCTTCAACGCCGCCCAGTATAACAATGCCATCCACCTGTGCAGGGAAGGAGCGCGGTGGGTAGTCGGCCTCTAGCGAGGCCATGAGCCAGTCGCCCAATGGGACCAATCCAAGGATCAAAAATATTACCAGCCAACTGGTTGTCAGCACGCGCGCGGCGTTCGCGCGTCCGCGCCACAGTGCAACCAAAGCACCAGCCGCAAGAGCCAGCAGCCAATAATCCGGTACAAGCAAGAGGCCGACCACTTTGCCGACAATAAAGAAAAAACTGTCCATTGGCAGCACCCAGTCAGTTGAAAACCGGCCTCACAGTCTACACCGACGCATGTGACATGTCTTTAGAGGATTGGAAAATCAGATTCAGCTTTCCAGTAAAAAGGAATAGGGTCTACATTTGTAAGTGACGGGAGAGGTTTTCATGTGCAACAGATTGGCCATCTTGATCTGTATGATCCTGACGATGGCCTATCCGGCAAGAGCCGAAGTTGTAACAGTCTATGCCGCTGCCTCGCTTCGCAACGGCTTGGAGGCTGTCTTGCCACTTTGGGAGGAGCGGACAGGGCACAGGGTCCGCATGTCGCTGGCCGGGACATCTGCCTTGGCCAGACAAATCGAAGCCGGAGCCCCTGCTGATTTGTTTATATCAGCCAATGCAAGTTGGATGACGTATCTGGGAGCAGCCGGATATACTCTGATCTCTGAACAGGTTCCGCTTGTTCGAAATCGTTTGGTTCTCATTGGACGCACGCCTGCTGATCCTGTGGATCTTGGGTCAGCCAGGGCGTTGCTTGCGCGCATTGGCAACCAACGGTTGGCGATGGCGCTGGTCGATGCAGTGCCTGCGGGTATTTACGGACGACAGGCGCTGCGCCATTTGGGCCTTTGGAATGATGTTGCGCCGCAAGTGGTACAAACAGACAATGTACGTGCCGCGCTTGCGCTCGTCGCGCGAGGGGCGACGCCGTTCGGGGTGGTCTATGCCAGCGATGCACATGCTGCCACAGACGTCAGTGTGCTTGCGACATTTCCCGAAAACAGCCATGATCCCATTCTCTATCCTGCGGCATTAACTCCGCGAGGAGATCGTCCTGTCGTGCGTGCTTTGCTCGATTTTCTTGTCTCACCCGAGGCACAGATGCAGTTTGCTGCGCATGGTTTCCTGCGAGGTACGCCGTGACCCCAGAGATCGTCGAGGCTGTTTCCCTCTCGCTGAAGGTATCGCTTTTTGCGGTGCTGATCAGTCTGCCGCCGGGGGTGGTTGTGGCGTATATTCTGGCACGCTGGCGGTTTCGTGGGCATATGCTTTTGAATGGTTTGGTGCATTTGCCGCTGATTTTGCCACCGGTTGTAACAGGATATGCGCTTTTGCTCGTATTCTCGCCAGCAGCCCCTGTCGGTGCAGCGCTGGAATCCTTCGGTATTGGCTTGGCGTTCCGCTGGACTGGTGCAGCCGTGGCGGCAGCAGTTATGGCGTTTCCCCTGCTGGTACGCGCGATCCGATTGTCGATCGAGGCGGTAGATCCCCGATTGGAAGAGGCCGCTGCAACCTTGGGCTCTTCACAGGTGCGTGTCTGGTACACCGTGACGTTGCCTTTGGTGCTGCCGGGGATTATCGCGGGTACCATTCTTGGCTTTGCCAAAGCCATGGGCGAATTCGGAGCCACCATCACGTTTGTCTCAAACATACCCGGTGAAACACGCACAATCCCCTCTGCAATTTATGCCTTTCTTCAGGTGCCAGGGGGCGAACCGGCGGTGCTTTGGCTGGTGGGTGTTTCTGTGTCCGTCGCGCTGGGGGCGCTGGCTCTATCAGAATGGGTCGGGCGTCGGGTGGCCAGGCGCGTGGCGGGTCGCGATGCTTGAGATCATGGTTCGCCATCACGTCCCGGGCTTCCGGCTGGATGTCGATTTTCAGGCACCATCCGGCGTGACAGCCTTGTTTGGGAAATCCGGTGCCGGCAAGACGACGTTGGTCCGTGCTGTGGCTGGGCTGGTGCAGGCCCGGCATGCCCGCGTTGTCGTGAATGGTGTGACTCTGGACGATAGCGCTCAGGGGCTGCGCGTACCGCCCTGTCGCAGACGTATAGGATATGTTTTCCAAGATGGCAGGCTATTTCCGCATATGACAGTGCGGCAAAATCTGGCGTATGGGCAACGCGCTGTGGGACGAGGGGATCTGCCGATGCAGCCGGTTGTGACCCTTTTGGGCATCGCGCATCTGCTCGACCGGCGTCCGGCGGATCTTTCTGGAGGCGAGGCTCAGCGGGTTGCTTTGGGGCGCGCGCTGATGTCTGCGCCGCGTTTGTTGCTCATGGATGAGCCTCTCGCTGCTTTGGACCGGGCACGCAAGAACGAGATTTTGCCCTATCTGGATCGCATCTGTCGCGAAACGGGTGTTCCGATCTTGTATGTCACCCATAGCCTGACGGAAATTGCACGCTTGGCCTCGACGGTCGCTGTCATTGATGCAGGCAAAATCCAGCGCGTGGGACCCGTAGCAGAGGTTCTATCCGACCCGGATCTTGCACCTAACCTCGGGGTGCAGGATGCGGGCGCGGTTTTGAATGCGCGCGTTGTGGCGCATCACAGCGATGGTTTGAGCGAATTGCAGGTGTCGGGGGGAACGCTTTGGTTGCCACGGGTGCAGGCGGATGTGGGGCGTGATCTGCGGGTAAGGGTCGCTGCGCGTGATGTCATTGTGGCCCGTGATCGGCCAGGTAGAATTTCGGCGTTGAATATTTTGCCAGCTCAGGTGCGACAGGTGCGGCAGGGCACGGGACCCGGCGTTATTTTACAATTGTCTACAGGCGATGACCTGCTGCTTGCCCGTTTAACTAGGCGGTCGGCAAACGCGCTTGAATTGCGCTCTGGCTGCAATGTGTTTGCCGTGATCAAGTCTGTTTCCGTGGCGCCTGCCGACGTCAGTGTTGATGATGAGGCCCTGTCCGCCAGCAAGCCGGATTTGCCTGAATGACCTTAATCATTGCGCAGCCAGACATTGGGGTTGGTGGTGCCGTGAAGCAGAGCGCCCAAAGGCTCGTGGTAATTCACTATTGACCGTGACGGTTCGGTTTGCGGCGATATACTGAACCTAAAAGAACGGGCGTCAGATACATGGGAAACTGATAGGCTGCGAGAAACGGCAAAAAGGCCGCCATGTAATCTGCTGGTAAAGCTGCAAAAAACAAAGCCAGATTGCGATTGCCTGCTGCAATTGCGAAACTTCCCGCGGTCATGGGCGAAACGGTGCCGCGCAGAATTGACCATGTAAACACCTGAGGTCCAAAGTTGATTGCAAAGGCCAGTGCAATCCAGCCTGCCAATGCCCACGGGTCGTTTTGTGCGGTTTCGCGCAGGGCAGGCATCAATGCCATGACAAAAACGGCCAACCCTAGTGCTGATGTGCCATCAAGGCGTTCGGTGACCGCTTGGGTGATATGCCTGTCACACAAGCGTCGAACGGCAAAGCCTGCGCCACCGGCAAGAGCGATTATGCCCGCCAATCGTGCAGCCGCCCAAAGCACATCGATAAAGGGCAGTCCATTACCCAAAACAGCAAGAATTGGCAGGCATGTTACGGGAACCAAGGCGGTTCCCCAGATAACAAGGCGCATCGCCGTGGCCCCGCTGAGCCCCATGATGGCGGCCATATTGGGACTGGACATGATCGCAGGTCCGGCCATCAATAGAATAACGATTTGAAGAGGCAGCCAATGTGCAATGCCTGCAAATATAGATATACCGGCAACAATCAGCGGCAGTCCCAGTTGCAACGCCAAGATCTGGGCGAGGCTATGACCCGGTTTTTGCCATAGCTCAGAGACCTCTGACGGTTGCAGTCGCAAGGCACCCAGAAACATGATTATCAGGATCAATGGGACCAAAATTCCCGACAACCACGAAGATACACCGGGCAGCACAACCGCGGCGAAAAGACCTGTGGCCAACACCCATTTCGCATGGCGTCCCATCAATCGCAGTGGATCGTATGTAGCGTCAGTCATCGCGTGCAATCATCGGAATAGAGGACCCGGAAGTATTGGATAGGTGGCAGTATCTCGTAACATGTAAAAACGCCCCTCATACATGATGCAATGTAAGATGCGGGATGTCTAATTGCGCTCTCATGTTTGAAAGATATGCGCCAGACGCGATCTGTCGCGTCGGCCATACCGTACTATTGTGCCATCGACGCCTTGATGCTCAGGTTTCCGGCATAAAGCGATGGGATAAAGGCAAACTTGCCGCCCCGAGCGCGCGGGCATCTGGCCCAACGGTCCCGGGGCGTATCTCAGGGAGGGAGAGACCCGAGAGATTACTACGCGACACACAGTCAGAGACGGCATGGACAAGGCGTGTTCGAACAGCTTCTGGCATCCAGCCGTCGATGAGAATTAATTTGAAATCAATCAGGGAAATCGCCGTAACAATCGCATGTGATAAAGCCAGTGCAGACTCCTGCACCCAGTTATCAATGATGGCGTCTTCAAATGGCCATGTTGTCGAACTTTCCCATAAAGCTCCTGCGTTTTGACCAGCTTTTGCCAGTTTGTCCTCAAGCGACGCAAGCGATGCAACTTCGACCAATTGGCGGTGTGGTGCCCCGGGTTTTGGCATTGGCATCGGGCCCAAGGCGCCTGCATTTCCCGAGGGTCCGGTATATAGCAGGTTGTTCAGGACCATCCCGCCACCAATAAAATAGCCCACATAGAAATATAGGAAGTCGGGTGTGCCTTGGGGGTCGCCAAAGACCAGTTCCGCGCCGCAGGCGCTGCTGCCATCGTTTTCCATGTAAACGGGCAGTTTCACTTTATCAGAGATCTCTCTTCTCAGGTCCCTTTGGCGCCAATCGGCCAAAGCAGATGGCGCTACCCCTATGGCTTCACTCCATTCCCACATAAAAAATGGGATTGCCAAACCGACTCCTGCGATACGCTCTTGCTGGGCAGGATCGAGGATCTTTTTCAATTGCGTGATTGCGTTTTGGGCAAATTCAATTGTCCGATCGGGTGTGGGATAGGCATAGGTCATGTGCAGGCGCTCAAGGATTTTACCTTGAAAATCCGTCAGTATAACATCCGCACTTCGGCGGCCTACCTTGAGCCCAAAGAAGTAAGCTCCATTTGGGTTAATCTTCATCGGGACAGAGGGTTGACCAATGCGCCCGCGAACCTTTTCGCCCCGTTCCAGCAGTCCGTCGCGTTCAAGGGCACGCATGATAACCGACACCGCCTGGGCCGATAAACCCGTGATCCGTGCGATTTCGGCTTTTGCAAGTGGACCGATTCTGCGGACCAACGACAAAACGAGGCGTTCATTGTGCGCGCGCATACCACTTTGGTTAGACCCCAGCAATTTTGCGGTGCCATCATGGTCGCTTTGCAGTGGCGTGTTGTCACCTTTCACGTCGTGCGTCCCCCTTGTGGCAATGTTGGCTTTGCGAGATGTATTCGTCAATAACTAAATCACATTGATTTAGTTATTGACTCGCGCAGAAAGACGGGCTCTATTTTGACGATAGTCGGCGAGTTGAACGGGACGAGCCGATGCCATTTTGGGAGGATATCATGAAGAAATTATTGGCGGGTACAGCCCTTGCTATGATGTGCACCACCGGCGCGGCCTTTGCGGGTGGTCACGGTGTAAGCGCATGCCTGATTACAAAAACAGACACCAACCCCTTCTTTGTCAAGATGCGTGAGGGCGCTGCTGCTAAAGCTGAGGAGCTGGGCGTTTCGCTGAGCAGCTATGCAGGCAAAGTCGATGGCGACAATGAAACACAGGTTGCAGCCATCGAAACCTGCATTGCAAATGGTGCATCGGGTATTTTGCTGACTGCATCGGATACTGCTGCGATTGTTCCAACAGTTGAAGCTGCAAAAGACGCAGGGCTGCTGGTGATCGCGCTTGATACACCGCTAGAGCCAATTGAAGCGGCTCATATGACGTTTGCCACAGACAACTTTTTGGCAGGAGAGCTGATCGGTTCTTTTGACGCGGCAGCTATTGGTGATGGTGCAGCTGATGCCAAGATCGCCATGCTTGACCTTGCCATTAGTCAGCCGACGGTTGGCGTGTTGCGCGATCAGGGTTTCCTGACCGGCTTTGGCATTGATGTCGTGGATGTGAACCGTTGGGGTGATGAAACCGACCCACGTATTATTTGTAACGAAGTCACAGCTGGAAACGAAGAAGGCGGCCGCCTTGCCATGGAAAATTGCCTTGCTGTCGATGGTGATATCAATGTGGTCTACACAATTAACGAACCATCTGCTGCTGGCGCATATGAAGCGCTGACTGCAGCGGGCCGTCAGGATGACGTTTTGATCGTTTCAGTAGATGGCGGATGCCCGGGCGTCGAAGATGTTGCGGATGGGGTCATTGGCGCCACATCACAGCAGTATCCGTTGCTGATGGCGTCACTTGGCATCGAAGCCATTGCGCGTTTCGCCAAGGACGGCACGCTACCGGAAAATACTCCGGGCAAAAGCTTCTTTGACACAGGCGTTTCGCTGGTGACAGACGTCCCTGCCGAGGGTGTCGAATCCATTTCAGTTGATGAAGGTTTGGACCTCTGCTGGGGCTAATCGTTCTGACAGATTGAAAGAAATATGGAAGGGGCGGGACACCGCCCCTTTTCAAAAGGGGCCGAACCGTTCCACAGTTGACGGATCGACAGAGGGGCTCACATGACCGCAGATAACCACGAACGCGCAGCAGATGGCGCGGACACTGCCATCGCACATTTTGATGATCCGCAAAAAGGACTGTTGGGAACCTTTCAACATGCCCTGCACACAACACCCGCTTTGGTTCCGTTGATCGTTCTGATCGTTGGCATCGCACTTTTTGGAACATTGCTTGGTGAACGCTTCTTTTCTCCGGGCACTTTGACCCTGATCTTGCAACAGGTGCAGGTTGTCGGCGTTTTGGCGGCGGCACAGACACTTGTGATTTTGACCGCTGGTATTGACTTATCCGTTGGGGCCATTGCGGTATTTTGCACAGTCATAATGGGGCAGGTCACCTTTCGCTATTTCATTCCCGGCATTGAAGGTATTTTGGATTGCATGGTGGGTGGATCGGATCGTGCCCTTGCGCGCGCGATTGAGGCCGGAACAGTGTCTGGCCGATGTGCTGCATGGCTGGGCTCAACGGCGGCATCGGCGGCCATTATTATCGGTCTTGCTGCAGGAACGGCCATAGGTGCGGTCAGTGGCTGGCTGGTTAGTCGTGCCAAACTACCGCCATTCATTGTGACCTTGGGCATGTGGCAGATCGTGATTGCTGCCAATTATTTATATTCGGCCAACGAAACAATTCGCGGGCGCGACATTGCCAGCGCAGCCCCGCCGCTTCAGTTCCTTGGAACAACATTCAAGATCGGCAGTGCCAACTTCACCTATGGTGTGTTGTTGATGATCTTGATAGTTTTGATCCTCGCTTACGTCTTGCGTGCGACTGCCTGGGGGCGCCATGTTTATGCCGTGGGAGACGATCCCGAAGCCGCAGAACTGGCTGGTGTGGACGTCAAGCGTATCCTGATGTCGGTCTATATGCTTACCGGTTTCATCTGTGCGCTGGCGGCTTGGGTGATGATCGGTCGGTATAGTTCTGTCTCTCCGTCGGCATCAACCGGGGTCGTTGGTAACATCCAGGCAATCACCGCTGTCGTGATTGGCGGTATATCGCTGTTTGGCGGACGTGGATCCATCATGGGTGCTTTTTTTGGGGCGCTTATCGTTGGGACATTTGAACTTGGCCTGCGCATGGCAGGGGCAGATCCGCAGTGGACATTTATGCTGATCGGTATGCTGATTATCGGCGCTGTTATGGTTGATCAATGGATCCGAAAGGTTTCGGCATGACACAAGAACCCATTTTGTCCGGGCGTGGATTGGTAAAACGATATGGCAAGGTAACCGCACTGGACTATTGCGACTTTGAATTGATGCCGGGCGAAATTCTCGGTGTCATCGGCGATAACGGCGCCGGGAAATCGACCCTGATCAAGGCGGTGTCAGGTGCAGTCATCCCCGATGAAGGAGAAGTCACGCTGGAAGGTAAAACCGTTCGTTTTACCACACCTATTCAGGCACGCGAGGCGGGGATTGAAACAGTGTATCAAACACTGGCCATGTCACCTGCGTTGTCGATTGCCGATAATATGTTCATGGGGCGCGAGATCCGCAAGGTTGGGTGGCAAGGGGCATTACTACGCCGTTTGGATCGAAAGAAAATGGAGGACATTGCCCGCGAAAAACTGAGTGAGCTTGGGTTGATGACCATTCAGAACATCAATCAGGCGGTTGAAACGTTATCGGGTGGCCAGCGTCAGGGGGTGGCCGTGGCCCGCGCTGCCGCGTTCGGATCAAAGGTAATTATTCTCGACGAGCCCACCGCCGCTCTTGGCGTCAAGGAAAGTCGTCGTGTTTTGGAGTTGATCCAAGATGTCCGTGCAAGGGGTATTCCCATTATTTTGATCAGCCACAACATGCCGCATGTTTTCGAAGTGTGTGATCGTATTCACATCCACAGACTTGGCAAACGCCTCACAGTCATCAACCCATCCGATTATGCGATGTCTGATGCTGTGGCCTTCATGACAGGCGCGAGGCATCCAGACGATGCATCCACAGCAGCGTGATGCCTGTCAGCGTGGCAACGTTAGCCAGTCATATCGCTGATCGTATACTGGCAAAAGACACGTGGACGGGACGGCGGCTGATATCCGTCGCGGGGCCGCCAGCTGCAGGGAAATCGACCCTGGCATTGGCGCTGCGAGATGTCTTGCGGGATCGCGGCGTGGCAGCGGCTTTGCTCGCGATGGACGGATTCCACATGTCAAATCAAATGCTGGATGCACGGGTTTTGCGCCACCGCAAAGGGGCGCCCGAAACCTTTGACCTGGCAGGATTTGTCACGCTGCTAAATCGTGTGCGAACAGGCGCCGAGGTATTGGTGCCAATCTTCGACAGAGAGTTGGATGCCGCAATTTCTGCGGCTGATATCATTTCTTCAGATGATAACCTCGTAATCGTCGAGGGTAATTATCTTTTGCTTGATGATCCGGACTGGCGCTGCCTGAACGGGTTTTGGGACCTGTCGGTTTTTTTGATGTTAGAGCCGGACATCTTGGAACACCGTCTGCTTCAGCGCTGGAGACGCCTTGGTTTTTCGGATGCAGAGGCTGCGCGTAAAGCCAACGACAATGATTTGCCAAATGCGCGTTTGGTTTTGGAAAACCGCCTCGCATGTGATTTGGAGCTTAAGTCCGGGTGAACATATTGGTTCTTTGGCTGGAACAGCAAGATGTTTTAGGCGTACGAGATAGACCGGGTCTCAGAAAATTAGTTCGATCTACACTTTGTGCTTAGGTATGCGGCCCAGATAGAAGATTGCTGTAAGTCCCCCAAGGTTGGTCACGTAATTGTTATAAGACTCAACCGTAGGTATTTGTTACGCAGAATATAAGTCTCCGCTTTTCAAAAAAAGTGTTTGTTAAACTTGTGCGTTACGAAAGAAAAATATGATTTTGGCCTTCAGTAAACTGGTAGATAAGCTCTCCCGCTTGAATGACAATCTATCCCAAAAACAAAGCAGGATTGACCGTCTAGAGAAGCGTCTGGAAGAGCTAGATCCAAGTTCGGTAAACTTTGAGCAGCAACAGGCGCTTATTCAGTCGAAAATTCAGGTGTTTGAGCAGAAGGTCGAAAAAATTCAGGGTCGTATCGACGGCCTGCCTTTGTCGGATGATATCATCCAAACAAAGGTTGCGGGCTTGAACAGCCGTTTGGATCACAAAAACGAACAGCTTGGGCGTTTGCAAGACAAGCTGGACAGTCTGAACCCGGATCACAAGAATTTTGTCACTAAAACCGAGCGGATCGAAGCGAAGATAGCTTTGGTCGAACAGAAAATTGAAGAGATAGAAAGTATATTAGCCAAAACCGACGATTTGGTCGTCACATCAATGGCGATTGGTGAAGAAGATGACGGTGATGGCGATGGTCCCGTACTCACCACAGAGGCGATTGGCGAAGAAGACGATGGTGATGGTCCCGCACTCACCACAGAGGCGATTGGCGAAGAAGACGATGGTGATGGTCCCACCATTACGTCAATGGCGATCGGTGAAGAAGATGACAGTGATGGCGATGGTCCCGGTATCTCTACACGAGCGGAGGGTGAAGA
>JAYQEA010000059.1:0-23258 GCA_038138625.1 Roseivivax sp. | reverse complement strand
CGATCTCTAAATTCGAACGTCTTGGAATACGCGTTAAGCCGCAGCGTTTTTTGCTGCTTGTCATGTAGGATCATCGAGATCGGGTGCGGGAAAAATCCCGAGAGTTCGCGGGAAAATACTTAAGTACTACGAGAAAATGGTTTCATCGCCTTGTCGCAATCTTTGGAGGCTGCTTGCTCCCTGTAGCGCCAAAGACAGCACCTTGTCCGCGGACAGACCGTAGCGATTGGACACTTCAGCCACCGCTTTGGGATGAACGTGGCTCTTCAAATCATCCAAATCTACAAGTCCAAATAACCGCGTTGAGCCATATCCATCAGGGCGATCACGCTTAATCGCAATCGAGTTGGCCTGCCTCAAAACGCAAAAGACGCTAAACGGCTCCGCCAGATTCTTTTTTTGCAACACCCCAAATCTCTGGGCCAATCGATCCGCCACGCTTTCGGGCTTGGCCCGCGACTTATCGGCTTCATCGTTGGGCTGCCGCGTGGGGGTTAGCTGGTTGGTGATGGGTGATTCTGGTGCTGGGCGCTGCTTCTCGTTGGGCGGCGGTTTCGGCGACCCATCGAAGTACTGCACGCCTGCGGCTATAAAGCTAGCTCCCCGCACGGAGTGTCGACTTTTCCCACAACACCACAATTCTGCCATGTACTCAATGCACTGAAAGTCATCCAACCTCTTACTCAGTCTTCCCGGTCCTTGCGCCATGCTCACCCCTTATCATCTCAGGGTACGATGTGGAAAATAACCGGGACTTTGCTTAGCGTGTCATTACCGAGATGTCATGAACTCATGGGGGTTTATCTGGGGGGATAAGAGATTAAAATTCCCACAAGTTTTTAAGCTTTAGGGAATTTTTAGATAAAACTGGTGCGGTCGAGAAGACTCGAACTTCCACGGGAGTTACCCCACAGCGACCTCAACGCTGCGCGTCTACCAATTCCGCCACGACCGCACGCCGTATGAGAGGGTAGCTAGACCATGCTCAAGAAAGCCGCAAGAGTAAAAACATCAGTTCAGGTGCACAACACGAGGCCTGCGCCGCCAAACCAGCCGTGCCAAGACCAATCCCAGACCAGCACCGATTACGACAACACCTAAATCCGGAAAATCTGTGAAGAGCATGCGGTTTACTATGCGGCCGGGCAAAAAGGTAAACAAGCCAGCCAAAAAGATGCCGTGCCAGTAGATACTTTGCATTGCCGCACGATGTGAGTCGATATTCCCGGCTATTGCGTGACGAACTCCATCGTACAGGGCCCAAAGCGTCAGAACGGCTAACAAATGCAGTGGACTGAATGGACCAATCAGTTCAAATCCACTGATAAAAAAAGAGGATACACAGGTCACAACCATTGCTGACACCCAAACATACCCAAGCGTTTTATGTATCCGATCGTAGCGCCGACGAAACAGCGATACCGGCCCTAAAACCAACGCAAAGGTCGCTGCGGCGGCATGAATCTGTATCTCGGGTGGCGCGGTCAAAATTGGCGTAAGGGACATAGAATTCTCATATCTTTTCTTGTATGGATCTTGGCTGCCGAGGGTTTTCATCAGACCAATGACGGACACAAATCGAGATACGTCAAAAGCAGGAGTGATACGTGGAAAACACCGCGCTGCAAATCGCGCTTCGTGAATGGCGCCGCCAGATCGTGACCCCCAAGGCCGCAATCGTCGGGATGGGGGTGGCAGGGGTCCTCGCGCTTGGTGGCCCGTTCGGGACGCTGGATCTGCTTCCTCTGGCGCCAAGGTTTGCATACTGGGCCTTGATGGTAGCTGTGACATTTTCAATCGGTCAGATTAGCGGCGGCATTGTCTATGCAACATTTCAAGGCAAGACCAACCAGTGGTCATTGATACTGCTGGCGGGGGGACTTACGAGCATAGGCGTTACAATTTTTGTTTTGGCCTTAAATTCGGTTTTCTTGGACTATTGGCCGTCAGGGGGCGCGGCAATAAGCCTATGCGGCACAATTTTGGCAGTGTCGATCATGGTCACCGCCATCACCAAAGTTCTAGAAGTCAGGGCAGATCCGGACACAAATATACAGGACGCAAAAGCGCCCCCACCGATCCTAAACCGCATGACTTTGGAAAAACGCGGGCGTTTGATCGCCCTGACAGTCGAAGATCATTATGTGCGCATTCGCAGCCACAGAGGCGAGGACGTTGTTTTGATGCGTCTTGTGGATGCTATCAAAGAAGTCGGCGATGTACCCGGCTTGCAGGTCCACCGGTCTCATTGGGTTGCGGTCGGTGAAATCTCGTCCGTACGACGTGAAAAAGATCGGGCCATATTGAGGATGTCAACCGGACCAGATATCCCCGTAAGCCGTTCAAACCTGCCCAAGCTGCGCGACGCGGGGGTAATACCAAAATAAGCTCAGACCAGCTGACAGGCTGGACAGAGACAGGTTTCCCGCGATAGGTCGATTGATATGGTGGAATGGCGTATTACTCCGGGGCTGACCCCTTACTTACGGGCCGTGTCAGACATGGAGACCCGGGCCAAAGCGGTCGCACGCGGCGAGGCGGACGAACAGATCTGGCTGTTGGAACATCCCGCCCTGTACACGGCCGGATCTTCGGCACAGATCCAAGATCTGCGGGATCCCGACCGCTTCCCGGTTTACGAGACAAGGCGCGGCGGACAGTACACCTATCACGGGCCGGGCCAAAGGGTCGTCTACGTCATGCTGGACCTGACACGACGCGGTCGCGATTTGCGCGCCTTCGTAGAAACTCTCGAAGCTTGGGTGATCGATACGCTGGCGGAATTCAATCTAACCGGTCACATCCGGCCAGGCCGCGTTGGGATATGGATAGAGCGGCCGGATCGCCCGAGGGCTGCCGATGGCGCAACAGCCGAAGACAAAATCGCCGCGATCGGCATCAGAATGCATAAATGGGTCAGCTTCCATGGTCTGTCTATCAACGTAGAGCCGGAACTGGATCATTTTGCCGGTATCGTCCCATGCGGGATTTCTGATCATGGCGTGACCAGTCTTGTAGATCTGGGGCTCCCAGTTACGATGAACGACCTTGACGTGGCCCTACACCGCACGTTCGCGCGGCATTTTCCGGATGTATGAGACAAACTCCTTGCAACCGAACAAAGTACTGGCGCGACGCTTGCCATGTGGCAGGCAACAAAGATTGGGTATGACAACACGCAGCCTGAGCGCTTTGTCTGCCTGAGCAGAACCAATAACTTAAAGAAGTCTCTACGCACCTGCCGAGCCAGGTCTGTGCCGGGCGCCCCTGCAAACGCCTCTGCGGTGCTCAAAAATTGCCCAACTCAGTCCAAATCGGTCTGCCCTGCGACAAAATTGTTTAAGCTGCGTCAAAAGCGGTCGTTGCCGCTCTCGATCAGTCAATCTAGAAACATGGGTAATGCAGCGATCGGGGAATCCTTCCCGAAGGCTAGGTATAAAATTTTCAGGAGGCAGATAATGGCAGATGCAGCCATTCACGGCCACGCACACGAAGACAATCGCGATTTCTTTACGCGATGGTTTTTGTCGACCAACCACAAAGACATCGGGATTCTCTATCTGATAGTCTCAGCCTTGGTCGGCTTTGTCTCGGTGGCATTTACTGTTTACATGCGCATGGAGCTTATGGAGCCGGGCGTACAATACATGTGTCTGGAAGGTGCGCGCATGACGGCGGCTGCCGTTGGTGAGTGTACACCAAATGGACACCTTTGGAACGTCCTGATTACCGCCCACGGCATCTTGATGATGTTCTTCGTGGTGATCCCAGCCTTGTTTGGCGGGTTTGGCAACTACTTCATGCCACTTCAGATCGGTGCGCCGGACATGGCGTTTCCGCGCATGAACAACCTGTCTTTCTGGATGTATGTCGCGGGCACCACGTTGGCAGTCTGCTCGGTCCTCGCGCCTGGCGGCAACGACCAACTGGGGTCCGGAGTTGGCTGGATCCTCTATCCGCCGCTATCGGTGAACGAAGGCGGTGTGTCAATGGATCTGGCGATCTTTGCGGTACACGTCTCGGGAGCGTCATCCATCCTGGGCGCGATCAACATGATCACAACGTTCTTGAACATGCGCGCACCCGGAATGACCCTGTTCAAGGTGCCGCTGTTTTCGTGGTCCATTTTTGTAACGTCATGGCTGATCCTTTTGTCACTACCAGTTTTGGCAGGTGCGATCACCATGTTGCTGACAGACCGCAACTTTGACACAGCTTTCTTTGATCCTGCGTTCGGTGGCGATCCTATTCTGTACCAGCACATCTTGTGGTTCTTCGGGCATCCCGAAGTCTACATTATCATTTTGCCCGGGTTTGGTATCATCAGCCATGTGATAGCCACCTTTGCCCGCAAACCCGTCTTTGGCTACCTGCCGATGGTTTGGGCGATTATTGCCATCGGAGCGCTGGGTTTTGTTGTCTGGGCACACCACATGTACACCGTGGGCATGAGCCTGTCTCAGCAAAGCTACTTTATGCTTGCGACGATGGTGATTGCGGTACCGACGGGGGTCAAGGTGTTCAGCTGGATCGCGACCATGTGGGGTGGATCGATCGAATTTAAAACACCTATGCTATGGGCGTTCGGATTTCTGTTTCTGTTCACCGTTGGCGGCGTGACAGGGATTGTCCTAAGCCAGGCAGGAGTGGACCGCGCGTATCATGACACATATTATGTGGTGGCGCATTTCCACTACGTAATGAGCTTGGGCGCGGTGTTTACGATCTTTGCGGGGGTATACTTCTACTTCCCGAAGATGACAGGTCGCATGTACAATGAAACCGCCGGCAAAATCCATTTCTGGATGATGTTTATCGGAGCCAACCTGACATTCTTCCCCCAACACTTCCTGGGGCGTCAGGGTATGCCACGGCGCTACATCGACTACCCCGAAGCCTTTGCCTATTATAACATGTGGTCATCTTGGGGGGCATTCCTGTCCTTTGCATCTTTCCTCTTGTTCTTTGGCATCATAGCGCATGCGCTTTTGTATGGACGTCGGGAAACCTCGCCTAACCCATGGAACGAATATGCAGATACACTGGAATGGACGCTTCCGTCCCCACCTCCAGAGCATACGTTCGAGATCCTACCAAAGCAGGAAGATTGGGATAAGGAACCGGCACACCACTAAGCTGGCATATCAATAAAGCACACCCAAGGCCCCGGATGTTCCGGGGCCTTTATTTTATTGAGTTCAAAAAACTTAAGCCGCTTGGCATACCTGAGACATCCTGACACTGGCCGAACACGTCTGAAACTATATCCTTCAATCAACGACAATGATTGGACACTTAAATGCCATATGCATGGGTAGATTCAGATGCAGCGAACAGACGGCAACAGCTGCATCTGTGGCCTCACAACGCTTTACCAGGTCGCGGGTTTGCGGCTTTTGTTCTCATCACTTTTGGCTTTATGAGCCTGCCTCTTGTTGCTGTTGTGGGCACCATGGTGCTTTGGGGATTGCTCCCTTTCATGATGTTGGCGTTAGCCGGCATTTGGGTCGCCATACGGTCTAACCAACGCAGCCGTCATATTCTAGAAGTGCTGGAGCTTAGCCCTGATCGGCTCCACCTGACGCGCCGCGCACCTCAAGGACAGCAGCAAGAGTGGGAGGGCAATCCCTACTGGACAGAGATCATATGCCACCAAAAAGGTGGACCGGTCCCGCATTACATCACCTTGAAAGGGGCCGGCCGTGAAGTCGAGATAGGATCATTCCTCAGTGAGGAGGAACGTTTGGCGCTTTATGATGAACTACATCGTAAAATCGGCGCGATCGCACATTAAACAGGTTTGAAGTCGTTTTGTTCTTATCAAAAGCTGTTCTTACAGCCGGCCGACGGCGCCTTGCGCCGCTGAAACAAATCGCGCGATCTTTTTGCTGTCCTTCACCCCGGGTTGGTTTTCAACACCAGAGCTGACATCCAACTGAAGGGCGCCTGTCATCGTGATTGCTTCGGCCACTGTGTCAGGGTCCAGACCACCGGCCAACATCCATGGAACAGACCAGCTTCGCCCCGCAATCAGGCGCCAGTCAAACCGCAGTCCATTTCCACCAGGTAAATCGGCCCCCTTGGGTGGTTTGGCATCTACCAACAGCTGGTCTGCGACGTCTGAGTATGCATCCAAAGCCGCCAGATCATCTACATCAGCGACACCGATGGCCTTCATAATCGGGCGTGCAAACCGGTTTTTCAGGTACGCCACACGCTCGGGGCTTTCTGTCCCGTGCAATTGGATCATGTCTATAGGCACTGCACCTAATATAGTATCCAGTTCAGCATCGGATGCGTCCACGGTCAGCGCAACGCGCGTCAGCCGGGATGGTGTTGCCTGAGCAAGTGCGGACGCTTGCTTTATCGTTACGTTTCGCGGCGATTTTTCAAAGAATACAAAACCGACGTATGCGGCGTCCGTAGCCGCAACCGCAGCAATATCCTCAGATCTGGTGATCCCACAAATCTTGACACCGGCTTGCGTCATGGATCAGCTGTTTTCATCCACGAGAGCCAAGATTTCGTCTTTGCCCTCGTCACGCTGGCCTTTTACGCGAGCAACCTCGCGTTCAAGCTGCTTTAGCTGGCCTGCCTGACGGGCTGCCTGACGCCGATGCCCCCACTCGCGCAGGTATTCTATGATATACCCCAATGCCAATCCGATCGCGAATGCAACCCATACAACCACAAATACAGGGAGCGTGCTCGAGTGTTGGTACCCAAAAGCATCAACAAGACCATGCGGCAACAGGTTCAGGGTGAGTGGATGCATATTGGCAACCGAAAGGGTGACCAAGAAAGCAACCAATACGCCTAAAAAGACGTACGCAATGTAACGCATTAAGTGTTTCCGTTCAGTCGGTCGCGCAATAGTTTTCCAGTTTTGAAGAATGGCACATGCTTTTGTTCAACTTGCACAGATTCACCGGTGCGCGGGTTTCGTCCAACCCGTTCATCCCGTTTCTTTACGGAAAATGCGCCAAATCCCCGCAGCTCGACACGGTCTCCACGAGACATCGCGATTGTTATTTCTTCAAATATTGTGTTGACGATGCGTTCCACGTCACGCTGATACAGATGCGGGTTTTCATCAGCAATTTTCTGGACCAGTTCCGAGCGGATCATTTCGTCATTCCTCCCCTGAGCGTATTGTAGCTGAATTGAATATAGCCATAAAAACCCAATACTAGAACACAAAGTGTTACCCTAAAGGGCTACAAATTTGCATCCTGAGAGGGTTTTTTAGGCCAAAGCAGGCATACATGTCTAAAGACAGTCACTCATTAGGATCTATTGCGCCGTTCGAATGGCCGTCCGATTCGTTTGAAAATGTCTGTTATCAAAAAAATAGCGGCCCCGACGCATGTCGGAGCCGCTTAAAATTATTACAGATCAAGCAGGTCGCCGATCAGTCGTCGCGGCTTAGCGCAGCGCCCAAAATATCGCCGAGCGACGCGCCACTGTCCGACGAGCCGTACTGTTCCACGGCTTCTTTTTCTTCGGCGATCTCGCGCGCTTTGATAGACAGGCCAAGACGACGTGACTTGCTATCGACATTGGTGACGCGGACGTCCAGTTTATCGCCAACCGAGAAACGCTCTGGACGTTGCTCAGCACGATCACGCGACAGATCAGACCGACGGATAAAGGACTTCATGCCCTCGTACTCGACCTCGATACCGCCATCTTCAATCGCTGTAACCTGTACAGTCACAATCGATCCGCGCTTCACAGCACCGGCAGCTTCGGCAAATTTGTCGCCGCCAAGTGCTTTGATCGACAACGAAATCCGCTCTTTCTCAGTATCTACTTCTGAGACGACAGCATTGACCAGATCGCCTTTGCGGTAGTTCTGGATTGCCTCTTCACCACGTTCGTCCCAAGACAGGTCCGACAGGTGAACCATACCATCGATGTCGCCCGGCAAGCCGACAAACAAACCGAATTCGGTGATGTTCTTGACTTCGCCTTCGACCTCGGTGCCGGTCGGGTGGGTCTCTTCGAACAGTTCCCATGGATTGCGCATGGTCTGCTTCAGGCCCAAAGATACGCGACGCTTGCTGCCGTCGATCTCAAGAACCATAACCTGCACTTCTTGGCTGGTTGACACGATCTTGCCCGGGTGGACGTTCTTTTTAGTCCAGGACATTTCGCTGACATGCACCAGTCCCTCAACACCGGCTTCCAGCTCAACAAAGGCGCCGTAATCGGTGATGTTGGTGACCCTACCATCGTGGACAGAGCCAAGCGGGTATTTCACAGCGACCAGTTCCCACGGATCTTCCATCAACTGCTTCATGCCGAGGCTGATACGATGGGTGTCTTTGTTGATCTTGATAACCTGAACCTTGACGGTTTCGCCAATGGTCAGGATCTCGGATGGGTGGTTTACGCGACGCCAAGCCATGTCTGTCACGTGCAACAGGCCGTCTACACCACCAAGATCCACGAAAGCTCCGTATTCGGTGATGTTTTTAACCACACCATCGACGGCCATACCTTCAGACAGGTTAGCGATGACTTCGGCACGCTGTTCGGCGCGGCTTTCTTCCATGATTGCACGGCGTGATACAACGATGTTGCCACGACGGCGGTCCATTTTCAGAATCTGGAACGGCTGCTTTAGACCCATGAGCGGACCGGCATCGCGCACAGGGCGCACATCGACCTGAGACCCTGGCAAAAAGGCCACGGCGCCACCAAGATCGACGGTAAATCCGCCCTTGACCCGGCCAAAGATCGCACCCTCGACGCGTGCATCGCTGGCATATGCTTTTTCCAGACGGTCCCAGGCCTCTTCGCGACGGGCCATTTCACGGCTGATGACCGCTTCGCCACGCGCATTTTCCGCAGCCCGCAAGAAGACTTCGACGTCATCGCCGACCTCTACTTTTGGGGCTTCACCCGGTTCTGCAAATTCCTTTAGCTCGACACGGCCTTCCATTTTGTAGCCGACGTCGATGATGGCTTGTCCTGCCTCAATGGCGATGACTTTGCCGCGGACAACGCTGCCCTCTTCGGGGGTGTCCATTTCGAAGCTTTCATTCAGGAGGGCTTCGAATTCCTCCATGGTTGATGTTGCCATGTGGCGTTTACGTCCTTTGGTATCTAGTTTTCTGGCCGGGTGGTTGTCTCCACCGGTCTTGGGTTTGGCCGCTCCGGCCCGCCAACACACCAAAGAGGGCCGGTTGCCCGACCCTGCCTGCATGGTCTGTCGCGGCGGTTATGCCTTGTCGACGCGCGCGGTATAGACGGCGCGGGGCGCTGACGCAAGAGGTCTGGTTCAGTTTGGACGGCCACCCTGCAGATCCCGGACGGCGTGCAACATTGCTTCATGATCGGGAATGTAGAACGCGGACAAGATATCCACCAATTTCGCGACGTGAAAATTCCTGTCCTCGGACAATCGATATCGCTCTCTTGGCAGATTGGTCAGTTCCGGGACCTGTTGCAAGGCAATTTGGTTGGCGCTTCGCCATTGATTTGTTGGATTATTTTGAAGGGTCCTGGATGCGTCGTCTTCCCTCAAGCCAAGCATGTTATATCCATAACGCGGGCCAACCCTGGATCTTGGCAAAAACGCGGACCAATCCTTGGCATTTTTTCGTACTCTGGCATCATGAAACGCAAGGTATATCAATAGCGCCGGATCAATAGGGTGATCCGCGTACATTCTAAGCACAAGATCCACACGTTCCAGCAGCCGTTTGATCTGGCGAAGGGTCAGTCCGCTTTCAGGGGCCAGCTTAGCGGCCAGATCGACTGCTGCGCCGATGGAAAACGCCGGATCGTCGCCGTAGGGGGGAATCGCCACGTGTAGCGCTTGCGCGAAATGGTGGGTTGCCTCGGACAGGCCCGCGTCGCTGTCCGGCAACCGCAGGCGCAGATCGATAAATTTGTCCAAGTAACGCTCGCCGTCTTCAAGCTTGCCAAACCGATGTTGGGCCAGATTTTCCAGATAGACATCGTTGATGAACAAACAGAAGACAAAGCCGTCTTCGTTAAATACCAGTTTCATAGCTTCCAGAAGATGAATGGCATACTCTGGATGGCAACGATCCAACTCGTCCACAAGAATTACCACCCGTTTGGAAGGCTTACCCGCCACCAAAGCATCACGCAGCGCTTTGATTTGTTCCGGAATATCCTTCTTGCGAATGCGTTCAGCAAGCATTTGCGCAGCGATCATCCGACCGCCTGCGGCACTGACCTGCTCTCCCACATTGGCAATCACATCTGCGCCAGCGGTACCCTCGCCCGCCATAACCTCAAACGCCTCAAACACTTCATCCGCCGCGCTCCTGAAGACCGCGTGCATCACGCCTTTGACAGCGATCGTTCCATATTTTTTAACAGCCGCTTTGGTTTTTTGGTGTTGTGACGTCTCGTCATGCGGCAGGGCATCCGCCAAGGCCCCCACAAAGGTAACAACAGGATCCCCAGTGTGATCGGTCAGCTGCGCGTCGATTTCGACAACAGTTTCGCCAGCAGCGACAAGCTGCTGTGCCCAGTTTCGCCGGAAAAAGGTTTTGCCCCGACCAAAGCCAGCCTCGATCGACAGAACCTTGGATTGGTCAGTTGTCGTGATCAAGCAGGTAAAACTCTCGCCCGCCGTGCGATAGCCAAGACGATCGTTGGCCCATATCTCTGTATTTTCCATGCACGCAGTAAAAGCCGGCCAGACGTCTTACACAACCCTTAAGTGCACACCGTTCAACAATACCGTTCCGGTCCGATCCACTGCTGGGTTGAATATCTGTCGCCATGGGCCCAGCCAACAGGCAACACCGTTTCGATGCGCGCCAGATCATCTGTCGAGAGCGTCGCATTGGCACCAGCAACGAGTTCAGCAAGATGTGCAACAGACCGCGTTCCGGGGATAGGCAATACGTGGTCCCCCTGCGCCATGCACCATGCAACCGCCAGCCCTGCAGCAGGCAGCCCCATTTCAGCAGCCAATATCCGAAATTTTGCGGCATAGTCTAAATTGGCTGTAAAGTTCGGCTCTTGAAAGCGCGGGATGGCGTTCAATAACTCGTTATCAGCTATTCTTTCCGACGTGAGGGGACGGTCTGTCAGCAGCCCACGCAATACGGGGGAAAATGCCACAAGAGCCGTGCCAAGCGTGGCACACGTTTGCAAAAGACCCAGCTCCGGCAAACGTGTGCCAAGCGAATATTCATTTTGCACTGCTGCCACCGGATGAACCGCGGTCGCCCGTCGCAAACTATGCGGTGCGATTTCGGAAAAGCCGATACTGCGTGTTTTTCCTTTGGCCACCAAACGCGCAAGGGACTGTGTCACATCCTCTATTGGGCGCTCGGCCTCGCGTCGATGGACATAAAACAGATCTACGCAGTCAACGCCCATCCGACGCAGTGACCCATCCAGCATCGCTTCAAGATGCTCTGGGCTGTTATCAAATGGCTCTGCGCCCTGCCCGGATCTGTTGATTCCCCCTTTCGTGGCAATGTGTAGATTATCCCGTTCCCCGGGGTTATTGCGCAACCACATGCCAATCACCTCTTCGGACTGGCCCATCCCGTAGACATTAGAGGTATCAATATGTCTTACCCCGGCGGCAGCTGCGGCATCCAGGACCGCCAGCGAGTCTGCAAGCGTCGTTTTGCCATAAAAATCTGTCAAAGACATCGCGCCAAAGCCAAGTGCCGACGTCTTAAAATCACCAATCTGGATTTGTTTCATATCGCATCCCGCTTTTGCTCAACCACATCAATTGCAGCCTGTATGGCCGCCTCTATCGTCAATTGTGATGTATCCAGCGTCACCGCATCAGAGGCTGCCACCAGGGGCGCCTGCGCGCGGTTCATATCACGGTCATCACGGGCCAGCACATCAGACAGAACTGTTTCAAAATCCGTCTTCGCGCCAATGGCCAAAAGCTCTGACAGACGACGTTTCGCACGGACCTGCGGCGCAGCAGTCACGTAAAGCTTGGCCTGCGCATCCGGGCAAATGACCGTGCCTATATCCCTACCGTCAAGAACAGCCCCCCCCGTTCGCAACGCGAAAGACCGCTGGAACGCGATCAATGCTGCACGAACTTCCGGCAGTACCGCCACTTTGGATGCCGCTGCTCCGACCTCGGCCGTTCGCAAGGTGTCCCGGACAATGTCAGCTGGCGTCAACTCCTGCGCGGCGCGATGTGGATCCTGCCCTTCCAGCACCTTTGAGGCGACAGCGCGATATAACAACCCAGTATCCAGATGGGCAAATCCGAAGTGTTTTGCCAAGGCGCGGCTGATTGTTCCTTTACCGGCAGCTGCAGGACCATCAATCGCAATTGTAAAGCTCATGAAACGGCCCGGCGTTGGGGTGATACCCGATTGCCGGGTGTTGCGATCTTGGACAGGCATGCGGTCATGTATCGCTCCGGTCGATCTGCGCACCCAAGGCCGCCATCAGGGATTCAAATATTGGAAAAGAGGTGGCGATGGGCTGCCCGTCATCAAGACTGACCGGGGCATTAGAAGCAAAGCCCATAACCATAAAGGACATGGCGATGCGGTGATCCAATTCCGTCACAACCGTCGCGCCGCCGGGAACATTGCCATGGCCTAAGCCGTGCACCGTCCACCAATCCTCGCCTTCATCAACGTCCACACCATTCAGCCGAAGCCCCTTGGCCATAGCATCAATCCGGTCACTTTCCTTGACGCGCAATTCCTTGACCCCAGGCATATACGTTTTGCCCTCTGCAAAACTGGCCACAACAGACAGCACGGGATATTCGTCAATCATGCTGGCTGCACGGGCAGGGTCGACCTCAATTCCTTTCAAATCCGGAGAAAAGCGCGCGCGCAAATCCGCAACAGGCTCGCCGCCCTCTTCACGAAGGTTTTCATAGACAAGGTCTGCCCCCATTTCACGCAGCGTCGTATACAGGCCCGCGCGCGTTGGGTTGAGCCCGATGTTGGGGACCAAAACATCTGACCCCGGGGTGATCAATGCAGCACATACCGGAAACGCAGCAGAGGATGGATCGCGCGGCACGACAATCGACTGGGCCTGCAACTCTGGCTGACCGGTGAGCGTAATAACATGACCTTCAGGTGTGTCCTCGGTCGTAATCTGCGCCCCGAACCCTGCCAGCATCCGCTCGGAATGATCACGGGTTGCTTCGCGTTCGATGACCACCGTATCTCCGGGTGCATTGAGGCCTGCCAGCAGCACGGCAGACTTCACCTGTGCCGATGGCACCGGCGTGGCATAGCGCACCGGCACCGGGTTTGTGGCCCCCACGATGGTCATTGGCAGCCTGCCTTTTGAACGGCCCACAGCCTGCGCCCCGAACAAGGCAAGCGGATCGGTTACCCGAGCCATCGGCCGTTTATTCAGGCTGGCATCACCGGTAAACGTCGCCGAGATTGGCGATGTCGCCATGCATCCCATAATCAGACGCACACCTGTTCCGGAATTGCCGCAATCAATCACCTGATCCGGTTCAGCGAAACCGCCCACACCAACACCATCAATGGTCCAATGTCCCGGGGCATGCTGCGTCACCTCTGCACCAAAGGCCCGCATGGCCTTGGCCGTGTCCAAAACGTCTTGCCCTTCGAGCAATCCCGTGACGTCGGTACGGCCAACACACAGCGCCCCCAAGATCAGCGAGCGATGAGAAATCGATTTGTCACCGGGCACATTTGCAGTACCGGTCAAGGGCCCGTTGGCCCGCGACGTCATGGGAATGGGCGTGCCGTGCGATGACATGGGCAAGATCCTTTGGCTAGTCAGGCAAGTTGTGAAGTAACGCGAAGCCAGCAAGGGGTCCAGCGCGTTTTCATACGCCACGCCGAAAGGTCAGATAGTGCGGCACCCTGTCTTCGCGCAACGCTTTTTGTTCGTACCGGGTCGAGATCCAGTCATCCCATGGCTGGCGCCAATCATTGGGACAGGTTGCGGTCCAGTGAAACCCTGCCTTGGGTGCTTCGATCAGGGTCTGGCGCACATAATCAGGAATGTCCGTGGCCACCCTGAAAATTGAGCCCGGTGCCATCCTGTTGTACAAGGGGCGCAGATGCTCCGCCGTGACAAACCGACGTCTGTGATGGCGTTTCTTGGGCCATGGGTCGGGATATAGTAGAAAGGCCCGATCCACACTTTGGTCTGGCAATACATCAAAGAGGTGACGTGCGTCACCGGGATAGACCGACAGGTTTGATATGCCCGCCGCCTCGATTTTGCGCAACAACATCGCGACGCCATTGATGTAGGGTTCACACCCGATAATATGCACATCCGGGTTGGCTTGCGCCTGATGAACCAGATGTTCACCGCCTCCAAAGCCAACCTCGAGCCAAAGCGCGCGACCTCTGCAGAGCTGTTCTAAATCCAATGGCACACGGTCTGGGTTATCCTCCCATGACACAGCCCCTGGAGACAATGCATCCAAATCTTTTTGCAAGGCATTTTCCTGCGCCTTGCGCAGGCCTTTACCTTTGAAACGTCCATAGAAATTTCGCCAGGGCGCGCCGGATGGGTGGGTATGGTCAGTCATGGGAGTGGTTTAGCGGGGTTTGTCATGCGGTACAATGCAGGGATGGCAGCGGTCAGCCATACTTGCGTCGACTGCAATCGCCCCATAAGGCATGGTCTGCAAAACACAGGCTGAAAAGGACATCCCTGTGAACCGATCATGCCCTTATTCTAGCGTGCCAAACGACGCCGTATTCCTGCCAGACCAAGCGTCATCAAACAAAAAATGATAACCGGCCAATCTGCCACACGGGCATAAAACGTCGGTGAAACGGCACGAGGCAACGCGGCATCCAGATATCCCTCAGCCGCTATTGGAAGACGCTCAAGAATGCGTCCTGCGGGATCAATCATCGCCGATATGCCGGTGTTGGCGGAACGAACGACCGGAAGGCCGAATTCGATTGCCCGCAAACGCGCTTGCATCAAATGTTGGGCGGGGCCTGCACCCGTTCCGAACCAGCCGTCATTTGTCAGGTGAACCACGTAATCTGGTCGCACGGTCCCGCGCAAATCCCTTGCAAAGACAGCTTCGTAACAAATAAGTGGTAATGCAACGCCAGCGGCAGTCTTGATCACCTGCGGACCAACCCCGGCAGAAAATCCCGCCGGAAGACCCACTAAACCACTGATACCCAATTGATCAAACAGGTCGGTAAGCGGCATGTACTCTCCGAAAGGGACAAGATGGTGTTTGTCGTATGAGGCAGTCAAATGTCCCTCGGCGTCCATTTGGACGGCGGAATTATAGAACTGATCATCCACAAGACGCTGCACGCCAAAGATCAGATCGCCGCCGGGACTGACCGCAGACATCGCTTCAAGGAAAGGGTCGGCTTGATGCAGCAACACAGTTAACGCCGTTTCCGGCCATAACGTCACATCAGGAGCAGTCTCGGCTGCACTGAGCGCAAGCAGACGGTCAAAAAAGAGACGACGGTATTCCGGATCCCACTTTTTATCTTGTGGTACATTTGGCTGCACCACGCGCACGACAGGGCGCCCTGTCAGGTCCTGCGCCTTGGGTTGGATGATCACGCCACCCACCCAAAGACCCGCTGCGATCAACAGTGCAGACAGTACCCCCAGACGGGATCTTGACGCAAGCGCAGCCAAGGCCAAGGCCATCGCTGTCAAACCGAAGGACCCCACAATGGCAGCCCACTGCACAAGGGGTACTGGTGCAAGGCTATAGCCTATCAATCCCCATGGAAAACCGGTGAAAACCAAGCTGCGCAAGACTTCTGCAAGCGTCCATAATGCGATCAGACCAAGAGCCCCAACGCGCATTGTCGCCGTCAACGCAAACGCGCCCCCCCAGAACAGCGCAAGTCCCCCCGCCATTAAGAACACGGCAAACGGTGCCATCCAACCATGACGGGCTGCATCAACTAAAAACGGTTCCGTAATCCAGAAAAGTGACAGGAAAAAATAACCAAATCCAAAACACCATCCCAGCCAGAAACTCTGCCTCGAACCTGACAAATCCTGCATCAGGACAAACGGACAAATCAAAGCCGGCAAAGCAAGCCACCACAAATCAAACGGTGGCTGTCCCAACGCAAAAACCAAGCCTGCAGCCAAGGCAACAGGCAATGGCAGGCATCTGATTGTCGCCACTATTTTATTCAAGGTGTCACTCTTTGCGCATCAGATCATTCGCCGGCAACTGCCTTTTGAGGAGCAGAGGGCTCTTTGGACACGGTGCCCGAAGACGACAACGCTGGGCCTGCACTGCCGCTGCCAGCTGCCGTTTGTCCTGATCTGCGGACCCTCAAACGCTTAACGCGGCGCGGGTCTGCTTCAAGCACTTCAAAGACGTAACCCGAGGGATGCGGTACGACCTCTCCGCGTGCAGGAACACGACCTGCCAACATAAAGACCAGCCCACCAAGGCTATCAATTTCTTCGGCATCGATGTCTTCGTGATCTGTCAGATCTATTCCCAGCTCGGCACCGAAATCGACCAATGGCGTCCGGGCAAGCGCCAGGTAGCATCCAGACCGTTCCCGTATCCAACTATCGGCATCCTCTTGATCGTGTTCGTCTTCAATCTCGCCGATGACCTGTTCGATAAGATCTTCGATTGTGACCAATCCGTCCACGCCGCCATATTCGTCAATCACCAAGGCCATATGCCGTCTCTCGGCCTGCATCTTTGTCAACAGAACGCCAATCGGCATGGAGGGCGGCACAAACAGCAAAGGCCGCAGCATCGCAATCAGGTCAAACCCGTCTGCATCGCCTTCAAAACCGTGAGACAGCGCAAAATCTTTTAGGTGAACCATCCCCAAGGGCTGGTCCAAAGTGCCGTCGTACACCGGGATCCTCGTCAGAGCGCTTTCTGCAAAGACGCGGACAAGTTCCTCTCGGGTGGTTGTATCCGGAACGGCGATGATCTCGACCTTGGGAATGGCAACATCCTGAACTCGCATGCGGCGCAGGTTAATCAACCCCAATCGAGCCGGAGCCGCAACCGTAGGCTTGGGCGATTCCACTGGAACTGCGTCCGGTTTTCCGGAAAACAGTCTGCGGATCCAACCGCTTTTCTTCTGCCCGTTTGGCTGCGCGCTATGCGCTGCCATAGAAGAGCCGTCTTGGTCGCCCATAGTCTCTTTCAATCAATATCCGGCGCCGCCATTTGACGCTCAACTGAATATGGGTCGGAAATACCCAGTTTGCCAAGGGTTTCCGTCTCAATTCTTTCCATTAACTCAGCATCCGCGTCATTTTGGTGATCATATCCCAAAAGATGCAACAATCCGTGTACGATCAAATGCGTTACATGGTCAGAAAACAGCACATTTGCGCTGTAGGCTTCGGCACGGCAGGTCTCGTACGATATTGCAATATCGCCCAGTTCCGGATCTGTCGGAGGCCGAGGGGTCCCGCCGGCTTCCACTGCTGCACGATCTTGGGATGGCCAACTGAGTACATTCGTTGCGCGCGCCTTGCCCCTGAATTCTGCATTCAGTTCTTTTATTCGCGTATCACTGCACCCCATGACGCACAGATCAGCATGCGCCAGACCAAGATGATCCATGGTGGTCGCAACAGCTTTTCTGCACAAAAGCTCGAGCCCGTGTTCTTGCCAACGTGCATCTTCGATAACCACCTCCACGTCCATCATAGTCACCTCTTCTGCCATCGTTGGCATAATCCGCCGCATCCACTGAACCCAGTTAGTGTATACCACTCACCATAAAACCCTGAGCTGGAGATACAGATCGCCTGCCAGCAGACATCGAGAAAGCTGACCGCGAAGACACATCAGGATGTCTAGCTTGCTTCTGCATCTTTTTCATAAGCTTCAATGATCGCTGCAACCAACGGATGACGAACAACATCCTTGGCTGTAAAATAATTAAAGCTGATCTTTGGGATTTCGCTCAACAGCCGCTCGGCATCGGCCAATCCAGAGGCGACCCCACGCGGAAGATCGACCTGCGTCCGGTCTCCGGTCACCACCATCCGGGACCCTTCCCCCAAACGGGTCAAAAACATTTTCATTTGCATGGATGTGGCGTTTTGCGCCTCGTCTAACACGACAAAGGCGTTCGCCAGCGTACGGCCCCGCATAAACGCCAAAGGCGCAATTTCAACGGTCTTTTCTTCCATCATGCGCGCCAGTTGCTTGCCGGGTAAAAAGTCGCCCAACGCATCGTATAGCGGCTGCATATAAGGGTCGACTTTTTCCTTCATATCACCAGGAAGATAGCCCAGTTTTTCACCGGCTTCGACTGCTGGACGAGATAGGATAATCTTGTCTACCGCACCATTGATCAGCATATTCACACCCACTGCAACAGCAAGGTAGGTTTTTCCCGTTCCTGCGGGCCCGATGCCAAAAGCCAGTTCATTTTTGTAAAGTGACTGAACGTATTTTTTTTGCGCGTCCGTACGCGGCTCAACCAGCTTTTTACGCGTTTTGATTTCCACTTTCGTGGCGTTGAACATTTCCAGCTGTGCATCAGGCGTCGCATCAGTGGTCCGAAACTCGCGATCGATATCTCCGTCTTCTAGGCTGCGACCCTGTTCGAGACGATTATAAAGTGCCTGCAGCACGTCTTGCGCCTCGGTTAACAGACCGGGATCGCCAAAAATCGCAAGATTATTACCCCGCCTGAGGATCTGCACGCCCAATCGGGTCTCTATCTCCGTCAGATTGCGATCATATTCTCCACACAGGTCAACCAGTAACCTATTGTCGGGAAATTCTATATTAATCTCGTTCAAAGTCGCCGTGGTCACTCAGCCCTCCTTCGCCTATTTACAGCAAGGGTGCCAGCCCAGTGACCCCGTTTCAAGGATTCTCGGTCCCACATCACAAAACTTTGCCCGAAATAGGCATCAACACACATCATATAGACGTTACACCAGGATCCCGCGCAGCGAATTTGATTGACTTTCGACAATCTTAACACGCCGAACGTCTCCAGGCTTTACCGCGTCTGTCATCACATGCACTGCGTGCAAATGTTCAGATTTGCCGACCATTTGGCCCGTCATGCGACCTGGTTTTTCAAATAGGACCGCCACCTCTCGACCAACCATATCGTCTTGTAACGCGCGCTGCTGGTGCGTTAGGAGCGACTGGAGCCGGCGCAAACGGTCGTTTTTTTCGTCTTCTGGCACTTCGTCGCGTTCGGCAGCCGGCGTGCCAGGGCGCGCAGAATATTTGAAACTGAACGCCGAGCCGTATTTGACACGCTCGATCAGGGTTAATGTATCTTGAAAATCTGCCTCTGTCTCTTCGGGGAAACCCACGATAAAATCACCTGATACGTGCATATCAGGCCGCGTCGCGCGCAAGCGGTCAATGATGTCAATGTATTGCGCCGCTGTATGTCCACGGTTCATGCGCTTAAGGATGCGGTCTGATCCAGCCTGAACAGGCAAGTGAAGGTAGGGCATCAGTTTGTCGCAATCACCATGGGCAGCAATCAGATCGTCGGTCATGTCATTTGGATGACTGGTGGTGAACCTGATCCTGGCCAGGCCCTCTATCTCGGCCAATTCGCGGATCAAACGCGCAAGGCTCCAGTCGCCACTATCAGCCGGGCCGTGATAGGCATTTACATTCTGCCCCAAAAGCGTGATCTCGCGCACGCCACGATCTACCAGATCGCGCGCCTCATCCAGAATGCGGGCAGCAGGGCGACTGACCTCGGCACCGCGGGTATAAGGCACAACACAAAACGCACAGAATTTGTCACACCCTTCCTGAACCGTTAAAAAGGCCGTCGGTCCGCGACGCGCCTTGGGCCGCTTTGACATGTGGTCAAACTTCATCTCGGTAGGAAAGTCGGTATCCACTGCCCGTGACCCAGATTTTTCCAACTCTGGCAGCCGATGATAGCTTTGCGGTCCAACCACCAGATCCACCATAGGCTGGCGGCGCATTATCTCTTGGCCTTCCGCCTGTGCAACGCACCCGGTCACCCCGATTTTCAGATCCGGCTTGGCCGCTTTCAAACCCTTGTACCGCCCCAACTCGGAATAGACTTTTTCAGCTGCTTTTTCACGAATGTGACACGTATTCAGCAAGATCATGTCGGCATCATCAGGCGTTTGCGTTGCCTCATAGCCCTGCTCGCCCATCAGTTCGGCCATGCGCTCACTGTCATAGACGTTCATCTGGCAACCATAGGTCTTGATATAGAGCTTTTTCGGGCTGGTCATGGGGGCTCCGTTTGGATCGACTGGTATCCGGCTCGATAGCGCGGAACTGGGGGCGGTGTCCATGGGGCGTTAGGGCGCTGTTTACCTCACGTGCATTAGTCATCTCGAATGCGATTTACCAGCGTAGACGATATGATCAGCCAAACAGGGTCGCTGTCTGCATTCGGACCCCTTGCTATTATTCTGGTGGAAGAGCCAGTAGATCTCGAAGACTGCGTTGCACACCATCTGAATCTTGGCTTTCAGCGTGTGGTACTGGCCGTCACAGATTGGGTCGACGTGCCAGAGGGGCCGGTCTGGCAGTTGCGCGCACCGGTGCGCGCGCCCGACGCGCTGAACCGCGTCCTGTCCCCGCTTTTATCCGCCGCAAGGGGCGTCTGGGTTTATTGGGGCTATCAGGGGGAATATCTGTGGTTTCCCTATGCAGACACGCGGGACGTGCGCGACCTATTGGCATTTCACACCGAAGAGCGTCGAAAAGCGATGGCAGGCGTTGTTGTAGATCTTTACGAATCCAACGGTACCGAAGCGATTGATGCCACGGGCTATTTCGCTCGGGAAACCATTCCAAGGGCCCCTAGAATTTACGGGGGATTACGGCGCAGGTTTGCCCCCTATGTACCGATTGAGCGGCGTCACATTGACCGCATTCCTCTTATCCAAGGCAGCCGCGGACTTTCAATTGATGCAGACGGAACTTTATCCGATCCCGAAAGGAACACCCGTGCCTGTCCCTGGCATGCCAATTTAACATGCGCGGTGCTAAGCCGGCGAACCGTGCGCGCACTAAAGCGTCACCCTGAAGCATCATCGGAACTATTTGACATCCAATGGGAGGGTTCTGTGGCATGGTCAGGACAGGCCCAACAGCTGATGGACTTGGGTCTTATGGAGGCAGGACAATGGTTTTAACGGCTGCGTCAGTCGCGGTACAGCCTGCGGTGCGCTTGTTTAATGAGAGCTATCTGACGATCCGCCCATATTTTCAAGACGCGGCATCCCAAGGACGTGATAGCCACCGTCAACACGCAAGACTTCGCCCGTTGTGCAAGCCCCAGCATCAGATATCAGATAGGCAGCTGTGCCCCCCACCGCATCAAGCGACGCGTTAGAGCGTAAAGGCGCATTCATTTCAGTATGACGATAGGTGCGGCGCGCCCCGCCAATCGCCGATCCTGCCAGAGTTTTCATGGGTCCGGGCGAGATAGCATTGACGCGAATGCCGTCACCGCCCAAGTCCGACGCAAGGTAGCGTACAGCGGATTCAAGCGCCGCCTTGGCCACGCCCATAACATTGTAGTTGGGCGTTACTCTATTAGATCCCATGTAGGTCAGGGTCAGCATCGTCCCACCATTTTCGACCATCAGCGGATGGGCGCGGCGAGCTATATCGACAAAGCTAAAAACCGAAATATCCATGGAGTTCTTGAAATTCGACCGGCTGGTGTTCAAAAAGCGTCCCGCCAATTCGGATTTATCCGAAAATGCGATGGCATGTACGACAAAGTCGATGGTCGGCCACCGTGTTCCAAGAGCGTCGAAAGCCGCATCAAGCGATGCATCGTCAGTCACATCGACGTCCACCATAAAGTCGGACCCAACACTGGCGGCCAGCGGCGCCAATCGTTGACCAAAAGCATCCCCCTGATAGGTAAATGCCAGTTCTGCCCCTGCGTCGTACAAAGCCTGTGCTATTCCCCACGCAATGGACCGTTTATTGGCCACCCCCATGACCAACCCGCGTTTTCCAGCCAGTGCACCTGTCATTGTGTCACCCTTTATATCTGCTCATCAGCATAGAGCCATTCGTTCCGCCAAACCCGAAAGAGTTCGTCATCACCGTGTCCAGACCCGCATTATCAACCCGGTTTGTCGCTATTTCGGTCGGATCCAACGCCGGATCAAGCGTCTCTACGTTGATGGATGGCGCAATAAAATCATCCCGCAGCATTAACATACAGTAGATTGCCTCTTGCGCACCGGTAGCACCTTGGCTGTGGCCTGTCATTGATTTTGTCGAACTGACTGGTGGCGTGCTTCCCTGGCCAAAGACACGGCGAACGGCTTCGATCTCTCCGACATCGCCTACAGGTGTCGAGGTCCCGTGAGCGTTGATGTAGCTGACAGAACGGCCTTCGGGCAGCATCGCAAGGGCGCCGCGCATGGCGCGCTCGCCCCCTTCGCCCGAGGGCGCCACCATATCTGCACCATCCGAAGTCGCCATAAAACCCGTGACTTCAGCATAAATTGTTGCGCCTCGCGCCAACGCCCGTTCAAGCGGTTCCAAGACCACCATGGCCCCGCCACCCGAAATCACAAATCCATCGCGGCCGGCGTCAAAGGCCCGACTGGCCCGATCCGGTGTGTCGTTATATTTTGACGACATCGCACCCATCGCGTCGAACAAACATGAAAGCGTCCAATCAAGCTCCTCTCCGCCGCCAGCAAACATGATATCCTGCGTGCCAAGAGCAACCTGCTGTGCGGCCATGCCAATGCAATGCAAGGATGTGGAACACGCCGAGGTGATCGAAAAATTCATACCCTTTATCTGATTGGCCGTCGCAAGATTGGCGCTGACGGTTGACGACATGCATTTTGGCACGGCAAAGGGTCCGATACGCTTGGTCGCGCCAGTTTTGGCCACCGTTTGGTGGGCTGTCAGCATGGCGCTGGTAGATGGCCCGCCGGATCCCGCAATCAGACCCGTCATCGGGTTGACCACTTCTGCCTCTGTCAAGCCTGCATCCGCGATGGCCTGTTGCATGGCGATATAGGCATATGCCGACCCCGGCCCCATAAAGCGCAGGGTGCGTTTATCCACATGTTGGGTGATATCAAGATCAACAGCCCCTGCCACTTGACTACGAAACCCATGGTCAGCCATAGCACTGTTTGCGGTGATGCCAGAGCGTCCCGCCTTGAGCGAGGCCGTTACCTCGTCCGTGTTATTCCCGATGCTGGAGACAATCCCCAGGCCTGTAACGACGACGCGGCGCATGTGGCCTCCTTTATTTGGTTAGCACGCTATGTATGCTATGCGATGGGTCGGACGCAAGGCGGGTCAGGGGGGG
>JAYQEA010000058.1:0-23463 GCA_038138625.1 Roseivivax sp. | reverse complement strand
GATACTCTAAAAATGAATAACCTTCGGACAATAAAAGACCTAATTTTACGCACCGTCGTCAGGTCAAAATGCCCTTATGTGTATTTCTGGTCGACCGTTCCAAAATACAGTTCGCAAATTATCGTTAATATGGAAGTTCATACAAAACAGTTATGATCGTGATAAAAGCAAGATTTACGTTATATCCAACCGTATACATAAATACTGGTGCACCGACTTGCGCCTAGGTTGATCAAGAAAATTGGACAGGAAACTGTCTTTATATCGCGTGTACGGTGATTTTAAATATCTTTGCATTTGAATTGCAAATCGTCTTGGTCCAGCGCTTCCGATTGGTCTAAAAAGCCCACTTGCAGATCGGGAATCCCTTTGAAGAAGCGGCAGGTATTATTTAAAACCATAGGGTCGTAATCATACATTTTTGCGTAAAACTGCACAATAAAATCCATCTCCGCCCATCAGGGGGGTGAATTGGCGCTCCGTCTCAAAACAAAAATCAGATCTTCCCTGCAAAAATGAACTGATCTGCTCTTGATTTTCAATATCCAAAAGCGAACAGGTCGCATAAACAAGGTGTCCGTTTTGGCGTACCAAAGACGCGGCTGTTTGCAGAATTTGGCGCTGTAACGATACCACGTTGTCGAGTTTTTCTTGCGACAGCACCCATTTGCCTTGCGGGTCTCGTCGCCAAGACCCGCTTCCAGAACACGGCGCATCCACCAAGACGGTATCAAAAAGTCGCTGTTTTGACAGTGTGTCCAACGAAACCTGCACTCCTGCCCGACGGGCCCTTTGCGGCAAATCTTTCATTCTTTTAGGGTCGACGTCATGCGCAAAGAACGCACCCGAAACCCGACCGGCAACGGCAAGAACTTTTCCGCCGCCGCCTGCACAAAAATCAAGAAATGTTTGCCCGCTCTTTAAGGGAACCATATCCGCAACAGCTTGAGACGCCGCATCCTGCAATTCAACGTCCCCATTTTGATAGGCTCTGCAATTGCGGATTTTTCGAGCACCATGATCCACTTGGATTGCAGAAGGCGACAGCGGGTGTGTCCGACACTGAATTCCTTCAGCACCCATGGATGTCATGGCATCCATGCGTGTGGACTTCATCAAATTCACACGCAAAAACACTGGTGCCCTTTGCGATAGGCAACGTGTAATTTCCGATGCGTCTTCCTGATGGGACCGGACCATATCCGGCCAAAGCCAATCTGGGAAATCCACCGATCCGGTTAAGGTATCTGAGACCAATTCAAGTTGGAAATCCCGTTCAGCGTTGGTCATCGCTGGCGGGGCGTAACGGTCCTTGCCAAAATAGGTGTCAGGATTTTCACCATTTGCACGCAGGTATCCCAACAAAAGGGCGCGTCCTGTCTGGCCCTGTCCATAGACGGTGCAACTCTTTTTTCTTCTTAGCACATCATAGACTATATCTGCGATAGCAGCGCGATCCTTTGCACCAGCATAGCGATTTTTGCGTCCCCAGTTGGCAAGGGCACGGTCCGCCAGCTCACCGGCCTGGACACGATCCATCAACTCGATTGCCGCATTTATATGTGCTGCCGGTGTCATAAAGGGCCTCATTTCGGGCGCGAAGAGCGAAGCGCGTCACGCGTGGTTACGGTGTGCGCCCATTGCCGCGATGGGTAAACCTACTGCGCCGCTCAATAAGCCTGTGACCACCAAGTCAATCGGCACAGCAGCAGAGAAAATCATTTGAGACAATGACAGATTGCGCACGACAAAATGTCGGACCGGACGGTTAAGCCCCGATCGTCGCATTAACCGCCCGTTTCCATGCCGCATATTTTGACGTTCGGCTGTCGTCTGACATACTCGGAGAGAAGCTGCAGTCTAGCGACCACGTTCTGGCGAACTCTTCCTGTGAAGGGTAAATACCAGCCTTGTAACCAGCAAGCCACGCCGCCCCCATAGCCGTTGTTTCCAGAACAACAGGCCTGTCGACTTGAGCTCCGGTGATGTCGGACAGGAACTGCATGGTCCAATCCGACGCGCTCATGCCTCCATCCACCCTAAGAGCCGCCGATCCCTGACTGCCCCAGTCAGATTGCATTGCGTCCAGCAGATCCAGCGTCTGGTAACCAACACTTTCGAGCGCGGCCCGTGCAAACTCTTCCGGGCCGGTGTTCCGGGTCAGGCCAAAGATTGCCCCGCGACAATCCGGCTTCCAATATGGCGCACCCAGACCTGTAAATGCAGGCACGATAATAACCGACTCCGATGGATCTGAATTCTCAGACAGTGATTGGGTTTCAGAGGCGTCTGTTATGATTTTCAAGCCGTCTCGCAGCCATTGGACCACAGCGCCTGCGATAAAAATTGACCCCTCTAAGGCATAGGTCGTCTTGCCGTCCAACTGGTAGGCGATTGTCGTCAAAAGCCGGTTGGTGGACCGGACTGCCGTGTCACCGGTATTGAGCAAGGCAAAGCACCCTGTTCCGTAAGTGCTCTTCAACATACCAGCCGTGAAACAGGCCTGACCGACGGTCGCCGCCTGTTGATCTCCCGCGATACCGAGGATTGGGATCGCAGCGCCAAGATGCTGTGCGTCACTGACACCAAATTCCGCTGCACAATCGTGAACCTCTGGCAACATATTCATGGGTATGTCCAACAGATGACACATCTTTTGGGACCAGCATCCCTGATGAATGTCATACAGCATTGTCCGGGCTGCGTTGGTGGCATCTGTGACGTGACGTGTCCCGTTGGTCAGGTTCCAAACCAGCCAACTGTCCACGGTGCCAAATAACAGATCACCGGCCTCTGCGCGGGTCCGGGCGCCCTCAACATTGTTCAACACCCAGGCCAGTTTTGTTCCCGAAAAATACGGATCCAGCAGCAACCCTGTAACAGCCGTCACGGTGTCCTCTGCACCCTGCGCTCTTAGGCTCTCACAGGTGTCGGACGTTCTTCTGTCCTGCCAGACAATCGCCCGATGAATGGGCAGGCCTGTCTTTCGGTCCCATACGACGGTGGTTTCACGCTGGTTCGTTATTCCAATTGCCGCAACGTCCGATGCACTGAGTTTTGCATCAGCCAACGCTGCGCGGCAGGTGCGTAGGGTCGTTTGCCATAAATCATCCGCGTCATGTTCGACCCAACCACTGGCCGGAAAATGTTGTGTGAACTCTTCCTGAGCAGAAGCAATAATCGTCATGTCTGCATTAAAAATTATGGCTCGTGTTGATGTTGTGCCCTGATCAATTGCCAGAATATGCCCCATGTGTCGCACTCCCTATCTGCTAGGCTCTTTTTGCAAGAGATCGTGACCAGTGCAACAGGTCAGCGTTTGGCAAACCTTGGCTGTTACAGTAAATCCCTAGTTACATGTGACATTGGAAAAACCGCTTGCGGCACACGTGCCTGCGATCAAGGTGACACAAACCGCCAGAAATCGTGCACAGATCAATCTGTCTTTGCCCGCGTGACCTGCGGTAAGGTTTGAAACAGTCTCAAAACAAGACCGGACTTTTAAAACTGCAGCGATCTGGTATCCCCTTGGTTCGGGCAACCTGTGCCCATAACGCTTTGATAGGGTGCGACAACAGTATGAATGTGATCATTGATTTGGAGGGACCGCTCATCGACTGACTTCCCGATATTCACGCCACGGCCAACACAGTGTTGGCCACGCACGGTTTTGCCCAGCTAAGTTTGGATCAGTCGCGCAGCTTTATTGGCAACGGGGTGGTTGTATTCGTACAACGTGCGTGTGCCGCGTTGCACATTGGGTCCGACGACGAGGCGTCGATGGTTGAGCAGTTTCTATCTTTGTATTCAAACGCGCATAGCCTGACCAAGCCCTATGCCGGCGTGATGAACGCCTTGGGCGAATTGCGTACAGCCGGACATGATCTGGCTGTGTGCACAAACAAACCCTTGGCTCCAACGCGGGCAGTATTGGACCATCTTGCCATGACAGATCGGTTTGCAGCAATCATTGGCGGTGACAGCCTGCCCGTTCGCAAACCTGACCCCACACCTCTTTTGCATTGCCAGTCTCTGATGCCAAACGGGCCTGCGTGTTTTGTCGGAGACAGCGAAGTAGACGCTGAAACCGCAGATCGTGCCGGATTGCCATTTTTCCTGTACACAGAAGGCTACAGAAATGTGGCTGTTCAGGACCTGCCGCACACGGCGGCATTCGATGATTTCAGACTGTTACCAGATCTTGTTTCCTCCTTAAGCAAGTGAGGGCAACCAAAGGACAATGCCGGGAAACGCCACCAACAAAGCGATTGTAACCCCATCAGCGATAAAAAACGGGGTGACGCCCCGAAAAACATCCTGAACCGACAAATCCTCGCGCACGCCTGCCACGACGAAACAGTTTAACCCGATGGGGGGTGTGATCAGACAGAACTCGGCCATTTTAACAACCAAAATTCCGAACCATATCGCACACATCGGTCCCGACATACCAAAGGTGCTGTCGGCTGCACTGACAAATTCGCCTCCGTTCAGGGCCATAACGGCCGGATAAACAACGGGCAGCGTCAACAGCAGCATGCCAATCGCATCCATGAACATGCCAAGCACGGCATAGGCCAGCAAAATGCACACCAAGATAAGCCACGGCGACATATCGAGGGCCGTAATCCAATCAGAGAACGCACCCGGCAGATCGGCAAAACCCAAAAAGCGCACGTAGATCAACACGCCCCAGATGATTGAAAAGATCATGACCGTCAGCTTGGCGGTTTCAATCAGTGCATCGCGCAACTGGCCTAACCGCATCCCCCGCAAAATCGCGATGCAAAAGACCAAAAACGCGCCAACGGCGCCGCCTTCCGTCGGCGTACCCCATGCGTCGCCAAACGGGTTGTAGACAAAAAAGATAATGATGACGACAACGGCCACGATCGGCAATGCCGGCGGGAGGGATGCAAAACGTTCTTTCCACGTAAACCCGCTAACCGGCGGGCCTACGGATTTAAAAATAACGGCAATTCCAATGATCAGGCAGGCGTAGACAAGTGCCGAAAAGGCGCCCGGTACAAAACCGGCCAACAACAGCTTGCCCACGTCCTGTTCAACAATAATTGCATAAATTACCAAAATTGCAGAGGGCGGTATCAGAGACGCCAATGTCCCACCAGCCGCAACAACACCCGCAGCGAACCGCTTGTTGTAACCGACTTTCAGCATTTCGGGTATCGCGATGCGGGCAAAGACAGCCGCCGTTGCCACGGATGCTCCTGACACTGCGGCAAAGCCGGCAGTGGCAAAAACAGTTGAAACGGCCAGCCCGCCAGGCACCCATGCGATCCACTTTTTCGCGGCATCAAACAACGCAGTCGTCAGCTTGGCGTGATAGGCCAGATAACCAATCAAGATAAAGGTCGGAATCAGGCTTAATGCTTGGTTCGACACCTTGGAATGCGGCACTTGTCCGGCGACTTTTGCACTGATCTCCACTGCCTTCCAGAGCCGGTCAGGATCATAGCCAAATCCGTTCCATCGCAGCCAGATCAAGCCGAAAAATCCTGCCAAAGCAGCCGCAAACGCGACACGCATTCCCAAAACAACAAGAACAAGCATGCCGCCCGTGGTCCAAAGGCCAATCTCAATGCTGGTCATTGGTCGCCTCCTTCCAGCTGCTTGGCCTCGGCCATCGCTTGTGCCTCGACGCTTTGCACCAACGGCACCGCAACCGGCGTATCAAGGCCAAAAACCAATGCGCGCGCATAGCCGACAGACTGTAACATCAACCGCAACGCCAAAACCGCCAAGGCAACAGGCACAATCAATTTCGACGGCCATAAGGGCAAGCTCAAGTCGATTGTACTGTCGCGCGAACATAGTGGCCGTGCACAGTCAAAGCTACGATCAAAATGGGACCAACTGCCCCACACAAGGCCAATCACCAAAGCCAAGGTCAAAAGAACCGTCAGCAGCTCAACAAACCACAATACGCGGCCACGCAGAGCTCCCACAACGATATCCATACGAATATGAGCCCCTTCGCGCTGCACGAACGAAATTCCAAATATTGCGATCAAGGGCATCAGCGACATGATAATATCGACGTAGCCAGGAAGCGGTGAGGCAAAAAACTTGCGACCGGTCACAGACCAGGCAGCCAGAAACATCAACGAAAACGCTGCCAATCCACTACAAATCGCCATCAAACGCTCAAGCGGCAACAGCAATCTGTCCAGTCTGCTCAAAATCGAAGAATCGGTAAGAACCGTTGCGGATCCGGCCATCACGCCCCCCTGTCGTCTAATGAACAACCCGGCCCATGAAAACAAGGACCGGGTCATTCCGTGGATCGTCTGAAATGACGACCGATTAGTCAGCCATCAGCGTTGCGCTGCCAATGTTGTCATGACCAGATCATACAGCTCTTGGGCGGGCAAGCCTTGTGCTGTCATATCCGCAATCCATTTGTCACGAATAGGAGCGCCGGCCACAGCCTTGAAGGCATCGATCTCAGACTGCTCAAGCATCACAGCTGTTACATTCTTTTCTGCCAAAACACTGTCCCAGCGCTCTAGCAAAGCCCCATAGTTGGCGAGGTAATGTTCGATGGCTTCTGGCACACTTTCATCAAAGATCGCGCGATGTTCGTCGCTAAGGCTTTCATAGGCGTCAATATTTGCGACGATCGGACAGTTCACTGTGCCAGGGTTCAGGTTTGCAGTCCACCAATCGGCCTGATTGATTGTACCGAATGACAAATGCGCATGCTGTGCAAAGGCCACGGTATCGACAACACCGGATTCCATTGCCTGATATGCCTCGGAGGATGTCACAGAGGTCGGCACACCGCCAACTGCGGCAAACGCCTGTCCAAGACCCCCAGTCGCGCGAACGCGCATGCCATCAAAATCAGCGAGGGTGTCACGTGGCTCTCCGGTGCCGACAAGATTGTACTGTGGCATTGGGGACGTCATGACCATTCTTGCATTCCATTGTGCCATCTCGTCGATGACAGCGGGATGCGCGTAGACGGCGTGGCTGACGGCCACTTCTTCTTCCAGTGTGCCAACGCCCAGGAATGGCAGCTCTAGCACTGTGATCGCGCGGTTTTTGTCACGGTGGTAGCCCGCACAGAACTGTGCCATCTCGAAGGCGCCGATCGAAATCCCATCAAGGTTTTCACGGTTGTTTGACAGCCCGCCATAGCTCACGTTCATGGTAAATGCGCCACCGGATTTCTCGGCAACCAGTTCGGCAAGTTTCTCTACATGTTCTGTGAACGCGCGTCGCTTGCCCCAGACCGATACGTTCCACTCTGTCGCGGCGGCTTCGCTGGCAAAGGCGACGCTTAGCGCCACAATGGCGGTCCGGCTCAGAAATTTGTTCATGGTGTCCTCCCCATAGGGTTTTGTGTTGTTTGCCCAGACGCGAGTGTCAGGAATTCCCGCGATCTGTGCAAGCAAATAGTGCCAGACAAGACGCGTCAACGCCCAAGGAATAGAGTTTTGTGCAAAACCTTGAGCAGTTTGATGAAAGCGGGCGTGGTCTACACCACGCGGGCGCGCGACATTTTTAGCTGTCTGCGAGCATGCAACTGCATCCATCCCGGCACGATCTGTCTACCTTATGCACGTCAACGGGCGACACTAGCCAGACGCAGCCGGACGTTCAGCTTTCATTTCCCAACGTCCGGTCTCATCCGACCAATACTGTGCCGCCGATCCAAGCGTGGTCAGATCGCGCCACTGGTCGCGCGCCATCTGTACAGCACCTTCATCTGCGGCCGCAAACAACAGGCAGGCTCGTTCAGTGGTCGCAACATCCTGTGCGGTGATGCGCGCACCATCCACCGCCAACAAAACGGACCGGTCGACCGGTGCATCTGTCGATGTCGTCAACAAAACCGGTTGATACGCATCATGTGCACCACCCGCGATGCCATGTGCTAAAAATCCGTCTTCGGGTCCCAACCACAGCTTCTGATCCCACCACTCAAGACGGCCTGCAGCACCACACCGGACTTGAACACGCCAGTTCCGATGCATCGACCGCGCCAACAATTCAGTCAGGGCGGCATCAACACTGCGGCGCATCAAATGGTAGAAATATGCCGTCCCCAAATCAGTCCTCTTCAGTCTCGAAACGTTCCGTTACAAGGCGATTGAGCGTCATGACGCCCCAACCGGTGCAGCCTTTTGGCGACAGCGGCAGATCTTTGGGCACGCGCGCAACGCCTGCGATATCAATATGCGCCCAAGGGACATCAGTTTTGACAAAGCGTTGTAAAAACTGTGCTGCCGTGATGGCCCCTGCCGGACGACCGCCGATATTTTTCATATCGGCAATCGGGCTTTTGAGCAAATCATCATAGGATTGCGACAAAGGCATACGCCATGCGCCCTCCTGCTCGCGTGCCGCAGCCCGCAACAAGGCGTTGGCGAAGGCATCATCGTTTGAGAAAACAGCCGCATTTTCATGACCAAGCGCGATAATGCAGGCACCTGTCAGTGTTGCCAGATCAACAATCGCCGCGGGCGCGAATGTTTGCTGAGCGTACCACAGCACATCTGCCAGCACCAACCTGCCTTCGGCATCTGTGTTGATGACTTCAATCGTGTCGCCTTTCATGGATGTTACAACGTCGCCGGGACGCGTTGCATTCCCCGATGGCATATTTTCTACCAGACCAACGAGCCCAACGACATTGGCCGCAGCACCACGTCGTGCAAGCGTCAGCATGGTTCCAGCAACCACGCCCGCGCCCCCCATATCCATGGTCATTTCTTCCATGCCGCCTGCGGGTTTCAGCGAAATACCACCTGTATCGAACACCACACCTTTGCCAACCAAGGCAAGGGGCGCCTCTCCTTCGACACCACCATTCCAGCGCATCACAACCATCTTTGACGGCGCGACAGACCCCTGGCCCACGCACAATAATGCGTTCATACCTAACGTGGCCATCTGGTCTTCGTCGATGATTTCAACGGCCAGACCGGCCTCTTCCAGAGATTTCAGACGATTTGCGAACTCGGTCGTTGTCAGAATGTTGGCAGGTTCGTTTGTCAAATCCCGCGTGAAAAAGACACCTTCTGCAACGGCCGCAAGCGGAATAAACCTGCTGACCGCTGAATCGACGTTGTCCACCATCAGGGTAAATGCGCCGCTGTCGTCCTGATCAGCAGTTTTGTGGTCAGTGAACGCGTAACTGCGCAACATCAAAGCAAAGGCAATTTCGGCAATGTTGCGCTGACGGCCTGCTAAAACAGTCAATTCCGCATCACCCGCCGAACGCGCAAGTGCCGCGCCAGCCTTGCGGGCAAGATCCCGGCCAGCCCGCCTGGGCAAACGCATAAGATGGATGGCTTCTGCCGTCACACCAGCCGGACTGTTGAGCCGCAGACACTCGCCATCAGCAAGTTTGTCCCACGCCTTACTTTGCAAAGCTCGTTCTATCAAACCGCGGGTCAGTCGGTCGATCCGCCGCACAATACCGGACTGAGCTTCAGCCTCGTCGGTGGTATCTACAAAGACGGCCAGGTGGCCAGATTGGTTGGAAACAGTGGTCAGGTCTATTGGCTCGAAGCGAATTTCGCGAAATTCGGTCATATGTCTGGGTCCTCGCGCGATCTGTTGCTGGCCAAGAGGTATAGCGACGCGCCCGCATTGACCAGAGCAGGGTTTTGCATCACACCGCATTAAATACAATGTGCTGCGGCTTTTGACGCCGGGAAAGGATGAAAGTGACCCGTTTCGACAGGTATATGCTGTCACAGCTCTTGATGCTGTTTGGGTTCTTTGCGCTTGTGCTGGTGTCTGTCTACTGGGTGAATCGGGCCGTAATCCTGTTCGATCGTCTGATTGCAGACGGGCATTCCGCGATGGTGTTTATCGAATTTACGGCATTAAGCCTGCCAAAGGTGATCGGTATCGTCGTTCCACTCGCCGGTTTTGCAGCATCGGTCTATGTCACAAACCGCCTGATTGGCGACAGTGAACTCACCGTCATGCAGGCAACCGGATTTTCTCCGTGGCGGATTGCGCGTCCGGTTTTTATTTTTGGGTTGCTGTTGATGCTGATGTCATCGGTACTCAGTCATCTTCTGATCCCCATAAGCGCAGGACAACTGCGCGACCGGGAAGCGGAAATCTCGGGTAATGTCTCTGCGCGCTTGCTGCGAGAAGGCCAATTCCTGCATCCGACCGAGGGCGTTACCTTTTACGTACGCGACATCACAGAAGCCGGAGAGCTGCGAGATGTCTTTCTGGCGGACCGACGTCAGGACAAACGCTTTGTGATTTACACCGCCGCGCGCTCTTATTTGTGGAACACCAGCGACGGCCCCAGATTGGTTATGTTGAACGGAGTAGCACAGATCTATCAAAATGACGGCAATCGCCTTGCAACCACCAATTTCGAAGACTTTACGTACGATATCAGTGATTTCATCGATAGCCAGACAAGGCGCAAGCGCCTTATCCGTCATGTTCCAACGGCTGAACTTATACGCGATTTACCCAGCCTCGCCGCAGAGACAAACATGCCGGCCGGCCGGATCGCAGAAGAGCTGCACAGCAGATTTCAACAACCACTATTATCGCTTGTTGCAGCGATGATCGGCTTCTCGACATTACTTATCGGCGGGTTTTCCAGATTTGGTGTCGGGAGACAAATTGTAGGTGCCATTTTCTTGCTGGTTGTTGTCAAGCTCGCGGAAAGCGCGGTAACAGATCCCGTGCGCAACAATGCCGATTTTTGGCCGCTGATCTATCTTCCGACCGTGGTTGGGCTTGGGATCAGTGCGGTCCTTTTGCACAGTGCCGCCAAAAACCTGACCCGTCGCCCAGCCGGGGGTGCTGCATGAAACTGCACCTCTACATTGCGCGCCGGTTTTTGTTTTTGCTGGCCATGATCTTCGGAATATTTTTTGCATTCACCGTTCTTCTGGACCTCGTTGAACAAATTCAGCGCTTTGATGACAGCGTTAGCTTTGGAATGGTTCTTGAGATTACGTTCCTAAACGCACCCGAGGGCATGTATAAAATCCTGCCATTGATTGTCATCCTTGCTTCTATCGCGTTGTTTTTGGGTTTGGCACGATCTTCCGAGCTGGTGGTGATCCGTGCGTCGGGGCGTTCGGGCACAGCTGTGGTGGTTGCACCTGCCATAGTTGCAATACTGGTTGCGGTTTTCGCAGTGGGCGTCATGAACCCAATCGTGGCCGCGACATCCAAACGATATGAGGAACTGCGCGAGCTTTACAGGACGGGTGGAAACAGCGTCGTCTCTATCGGTCGCGAAGGTCTTTGGTTGCGACAAGGTGACGAAGACGGACAAGCAGTGATCCATGCCACCCGGACCAATCCCGATGCGACGCGCCTGTATGATGTCAGTTTCGTGATGATTACGCCCGAGGGGCTGCCCTTTCGGCGCGTAGAGGCCGACGAAGCAGAACTGGTGCCTGGTCACTGGGTGCTGCGCAACGCCACATCTTGGCCTTTGGCACCAGGTTTGAATGCGCAAACCAACAAAACCGATCATACCCAACTCCGGCTGCCATCGACGTTGACACAGGAAAGGATCCGGGACAGCTTCGGCACACCCTCAGCAATCCCGTTTTGGGAGCTTCCAAAATATATTGAAGAGCTTGGAAAAGCTGGGTTTTCTGCACGACGACACCTTGTCTGGCTGAACATGGAGCTCTCCAAACCAATCTTCCTGCTGGCCATGGTTTTGGTCGCAGCCGGTTTCACCATGGGACACAGCCGGATGGGCCGAACAGGCGTGGCAGTCTTATCCGCTATTTTGGTTGGGTTTGGACTTTACTATGTTCGCAACTTTGCCCAAATTTTGGGCGAGAACGGCCAGGTTAACGCCTATCTCGCCGCATGGGCCCCTCCAATCGCATCAAATCTGCTTGCCCTTGGCTTGATTTTGCATCGAGAGGAAAGCTGATGCGAAAAATTCTGCTTTTTCTGGTGTGGGCACTGGGTCCGGCAACGGCTCTGGCACAGGCAGATCCGGCCTATTTGATCGCTGACCGCGTTTTTCTCGAGGACAAGGGGATATTGATCGCAGAAGGTGCGGTTGAAGTTTGGCAGAACAACACACGCTTGATCGCCACAAAAGTTGTCTACGATCGCAGTGAAGATCGTCTCGAAATCACTGGTCCCATGCGCCTCGAAGACGGTGGGGGGCTTGTGCTGATTGCCTCTGAGGCTGACTTAAGTGCCGATTTCCGCAACGGTCTTTTGCGGGGTGTCCGCATGATTATGGATGACCAGTTGCAATTGGCAGCCGCCGACGCCCGCCGCGACCAAGACGGCTTTACCCAGTTGCGCCATGTTGTCGCCACCTCGTGTCAGGTATGCGATCAGGGCTCTCCTCCGGTATGGGAAATCCGCGCACGCAGCGTTCTGCACGATCAAGAGGCGCAGCAGCTTTATTTTGAACACGCACAGCTCAGGCTCTTGGATACTCCCGTATTTTATCTGCCACGCTTACGCCTGCCGGATCCAAGTTTAAAACGTGCACGTGGTTTTTTAATTCCACAACTCGACAGCTCGACCCTGCTTGGGTTCGGGATAAAGGTGCCCTATTTCATACCGTTCGGCGACCACGCGGATCTGACCCTCACCCCCTACCTATCACCCGTCACATCAACGCTTCAGATGCGCCTGCGCCGCGCGTTTTTAAATGGAGACATCCACGTCGATGGAGCAGTCAGCAAGGACAGCCTTGAAGACAAGCCGCGCGGATTTCTGGATGCAAAGGGATTGTTTGATCTTGGCCACGACGTGCGCCTGAATTTTGGCCTTCAGATGGTGTCTGACGATGCTTATTTGAATGAATATGACGTCAGTAAATCTGATCGGCTGGAAAGCAACATCGCACTTACCCGCATTCTGGATCAAAAATTCAGTCATGCCGAAATCACGCATTTCGAAAGCCTAAGGGATTCAGAGAGCAATGTGACCCAGCCAACGGTATCAGGGCGGCTCGAACATCGCGCCAGTACTTCGGGTCCCAGGGGACTGGGCACCCTGCGTTACAGCGCTCTTGCCACAGGGTTTTACAGAACATCGGACGACAATGTCGATGGACGCGATATGTGGCGGCTGAATGCAGATGCAGCGTGGCTTGGGCAAAAAACGGTCGGACAAGGGTTGCGCTTTGGATGGACACTTGGCGTTTCAGCCGAACGCATTACAACGCATCAGGATGACACCGTACCGGATGTGGTCAACCAGATCACACCGGCTGCGGGGGTGACGCTACGCTGGCCACTGATACGAACCAGCCAAACAGGCGCGCGTCATCTTGTTGAGCCGGTTGCCCAGCTGGGATGGACCGGTGGCACCCGAAACGACACCGTATCCGATGAAAGTGTCATTCAGGAATTCGATGAGGGGAACCTGTTGTCACTTTCGCGTTTTCCCGCGACCGACCGGTACGAACGCGGCGCGCAGGCCGTGACGGGCTTGCGCTGGAGCCGTTATGATGCTTTGGGCTGGTCAGGTGCGCTGACCCTCGGCCGTGTTTGGCGCGATGAATCCGATGATGCATTTACGCAAGCCTCAGGTCTTCGCGGCACACGCTCTGACTGGTTGGTTGCAACAAAATACAGCAATCCTTACGGACTTAGCCTTGCCGCACGGGGCCTTTTTGATGGACTTACCTCGGCAAAATCTGCCGAAGCACGTGCCACCTGGGCAACCGAAAATGCATCAATGGACGCCAGTTACGTGCTGGAAATTGCCGACCCGGATGAAAATCGATCGGTCACGCAATCGGAATGGAGCATTTCAGGGGCCTACGACGTCACTCGCAACTGGACGGCATCGACAAATTGGCGGTATGACTTATCCGCAGACGAGGTAGCGTTGGCCGGTTTTGGGCTCGATTATCGCAACGAATGCGTTGATGTGGGTTTTTCTGTCTCGCGTCGGTTCACCTCTTCGTCCACAGTAGACCCATCGACCCGCTTCGGTCTGACCGTTACGCTGAAAGGCTTCAGTACGGGCGGACAGGCGTCACCAGATCTTAGGACCTGCCGACCATAGGACCCGTCCATGTTGCACCCTTTCAAAACCCTGACCATCGCGCTGCTCATTTTTCTTGTACCTGCCACACAAACTCAGGCGCAGGGATTGTTCGCACCCGTTATAACCATCAATGAAAGTGTGGTGACCGGGTTCGAGTTGGACCAGCGTCAAAGGTTTCTGCGTTTGCTGGGCGCGCCAGACCCCCTATCGCTCGCATCAGAGCAACTGATTGAAGACAGGCTTAAAATCGCAGCAGCAAAAAATGTTGGAATCAGACCCACACAAGAAGAGCTGGACAGCGCAGTTGCCGAATTTGCCGGACGACGGAACCTGACAACGGAAGGCTTGCTGGAAACGCTGGCATCGGACGGTATTGCCCCTCAGACCTTGCGCGATTTTGTGCGGGCAGGTCTGGCATGGCGCCAATATGTGCAGACAAGGTTCGGGGCGCGTGCGGGCGCTGGTGCTGATGAACTGGACCGGGTGCTCACAACCGGGGCGGACGGCTCTTCAATTCGAGTGGCCCTGAATGAAATTGTCATCCCGATCCCCAAAGGTCGTGAGGCCGAGGTGTCGCGCGTGGTCGAGCAAATCGTCAAAATTACCACGATCGAGGAATTCCAACGTGCGGCGCGTCAGGTCTCTGCGGCGCCATCACGCGCCCAGGGAGGTGCGTTGGGATGGCGTATGGTATCAGACCTTCCTGGTCCGATACAGTCCATCGTGATCGAACTTACGCCCGGAGAAGTATCGCGTCCTCTTCCCGTATCCGGGGCGGTCGCATTGTTCCAGATGCGTGCTATGGAAGAGGTCGGCTACAACGCCCCGCCCATTGCAGCTGTCGAGTATGCGACCGTGCGCCTTGCCGGGGGCAACACTGCAGAGACACGGATGCGCGCATCAATTCTCGCAGAAAAGTCGAACCGGTGTGATGATCTTTATGGTCTTCTCAAAGACCAAGATCCATCGATGCTTGAGCGGATCTCGGTTGCACCCGAAGAATTACCAAGCAATATCGCAATCGAGCTGGCAAGACTGGATCCGGGCGAGGCCAGCTTTAACCTGACGGCGGATAACGGAACTTCGTTACTGATGGTTATGCTGTGCAGTCGCGTCGCAGCGTTACGCGAAGGAGAAGCCCGCGAAACCCTTGTTTTGGGTCTGCGCAATCAGCGTTTGGAAACACTGGCCGAAAGCCACTTGGCACAATTGCGTGCCGAGGCGCATATTTCATTCAAATGACACAGGCACCCGTGGCTGTAACCTGCGGAGACCCCGCAGGGATTGGGCTTGACCTCATTGTGCCTGCATGGCGGGCGCTTCGCGATAAGATGGTGTTTGCGCTGATCGGGAACCCTTCGCATCTGTCTTCAGACATTCCTGTCGCACATATTACCGATATATCCCAAGCGGCCCGTGCCATGCCCAACGCCCTGCCCGTGATGTCGCTTGATATTCCGGGACCACGTTGTCCAGGCAACCCTCAAGCCGCGCAGGCGCCAGGCATCCTTCGGTCCATAGAGATCGGGGCCGCGCTTGCGCAGTCGGGAAAAGCGTCTGCCTTGTGCACACTGCCGATACACAAACAAGCTTTGGCCGAAGGCGCCGATTTCCGACATCCGGGACATACCGAATTTCTGGCTGATCTGGCAGGTGTCGAGGACGTGGTCATGATGCTCGCCTCTCCGATGCTACGGGTGATACCGATAACCATCCACATCCCGCTGTCGGAAGTACCCAACGCACTAACCCCAGCCTTGCTCAAGCGTCGCATTCGTATCACACAAACGGCGCTGATCCAGCAATTTGGTATCGCCGTACCGCGTCTCGCAGTTGCGGGCCTCAATCCACATGCCGGTGAAGGTGGTCGCATGGGCCGTGAAGAAATCGATATTATTTCTCCAGTGCTGGATGATCTTCGCACCGAAGGGATCGACCTGCGCGGCCCTTTGTCGGCAGATACGCTTTTCCATTCCGCCGCCCGCGCCAATTATGATGCCGCAATATGCATGTATCACGATCAGGCATTGGTCCCAATCAAGACGTTGGATTTTGACAGGGGCGTTAATGTCACCTTGGGTTTGCCCTATCTGCGCAGTTCCCCAGATCACGGAACAGCGTTTGATATTGCCGGTACAGACCAAGGCAATCCCACGTCTTTGATCGCAGCACTACGACTGGCCGGAGGGCTTGAGTGATGGACAGTCTAAATGACCTTCCCCCATTACGAGACGTCATAACGCGGCATGATTTGAGCGCACGTAAATCCTTGGGGCAGAATTTTCTGTTGGATTTGAACCTGACGTCGAAAATTGCCCGACAGGCTGGCGATCTGAGTCAGACAGATGTTATCGAGGTCGGCCCTGGCCCGGGTGGTCTGACGCGGGGTCTTTTGTTATCAGGTGCGCGGCGCGTACTTGCCATCGAAAAAGATGCACGTTGTTTGCCCGCCTTGGCCGAGATTGCAAATGCGGCTCCTGACAGACTTCATATTCTCGAGGGCGATGCCCTGCAAATCAACCCACTGGAGCATCTACAGCCGCCGATCGCCGTGGTTGCCAACCTGCCCTATAATGTTGGGACGGAATTGTTGGTTCGGTGGCTGACCCCCAAGGTCTGGCCCCCTTTCTGGCAAAGCCTGACTTTGATGTTCCAAAGAGAAGTCGCCGAACGTATCGTTGCCCGTCCCGGGTCCAAAGCCTATGGTCGATTGTCAATACTGGCGCAATGGCGCTGTGATGCAAGGATTGTAATGCACCTCCCCGCCGAAGCCTTTACTCCGCCACCAAAAGTGTCATCCGCCGTTGTGCATATTGCCGCCCTGCCCCGCCCAAGATTCGAGGCCAACCCTAAAATCCTGGAACGTGTTGTTGCAGCCGCGTTTAACCAGCGACGCAAAATGATGCGTGCCAGCCTTAAATCAATCAGTCCCGGGATTGAGGATCACCTCAGGGACGCAGAAATAACGCCAACGGATCGCGCCGAGGTAGTTCCGCTTGAAAATTTCTGTGCCTTGGCGCGATCTTTGGAGCAAGTCGGTAAAACCGCCTAACGTGGCCACACAGCGTTAGACACGCGGGCGTGTTTGATTTTGTTTGTCCCGAAAACCGATAATAACCGTGGCGCGCCAACCACATCCAACAAAGCCCACATGAATATCAAACGCCAATAGCCCCATATTGACCACATGCGGATATCGCACTGCAACATTCATATACTGACAGATACGGGTCCGTCCCCACCGAACGCCTGACCCAAGCTGCACCAGACTGGTCGGCGGAGTGACCCTTGCGGTGCCTCCTGCACAAAAGACGCCTCGGGTAAACCACTGGCACGGCGAAACTGACACTCAATTTGCACTTGAAAAACGCTCGTGATGTATGCGTCAGCGCAGTTTAATCAGCGACTTTATCAGGCTCGCCTGCCTCAACACCGACGGTCCCCTCCCCGGCTTCGGACGCGGCCACTTCGGCTTTGGGTGGGCGCGGCTTCCGTGGTGCTCGAGGTTTCCGCGGCGCACGCGGCTTTTTAGGCTTTTCTTCAACAGACGTCTCGGGTGTTTGAACCAACAGGGGTTCATCTGTTTGCGAGACGGTCGGATCCACGACATCAGGTTGAGGGCCGGCTCCGGGGTCAAATTTTTCCTGATCCGAGCTTTCGCTTGCGGCAAAAGTGGGCTGGTGCTGGTCAGACTCGGGTTGACCGACTGCCTCGTTGCGCGCAGCGTCTCGTTCCGCACGTTCGCGGTCACGCTGTGCCTGTCTTTCGCGATTCTCTTTTTCCTGCTGTTCGCGACGGGCCTCTTGTTCACGCTGCGCATCACCGAGCAAACGTAGGTAGTGCTCTGCATGCTGCTGAAAATTTTCCGCAGCCACCCGGTCATTGCTTAGCTGAGCATCTCTGGCAAGTTGGTTGTATTTATCAATAATTTGCTGGGGCGTTCCACGCACTTTGCCTTCTGGCCCAGAACTATCGAACACCCTGTTAACAACATTACCCAAATTAGAACGGTTGCGATTGGTCTTTGAGCGCGAACGTGACTTTGATGACCGCATATCTGTCTTTCGGAAAAAGGAAACTGAAGAGCGTGTTGTGTGTATACAGCTTGGCTTTAGCTGAGCTGCCTGTCTTGCCCAAGGCGTAACAAATCTGGACAACCCGAAAAGACAACATTCGAGTTACCAGTGCAATAACCACTTCCGTTATGATCCGGCAAGCCCAAAACGTCGATAATTTGGCAAAGATGCTGCATTTAATTGATTATCAGTCTGTTCGTTGCCCCATTACAACGCGGTCGCGGTTATCAAGATCCTTGAAGATCTGAACATCCACCAAACCCGTTGCCGTCATCATCTGCGCAACTGTCTCCCCCTGAGTTGGACCTATTTCCAAGATCACTTTGCCCGAGTTTGACAAAAAGCTGCACAGCTCACCCAATATCGCGCGATAGGCCGACAGACCATCCGCACCATCGGTCAGAGCGATCAATGGTTCGTGATCGCGAACTTCGGGCGAAAGATCCGGCATTTCCTCGGCGGCAATGTAGGGGGGATTCTAGACGATGAGATCGAATTTTCCGGTAACGGCGGACCACCATGTCCCTTGCGCAAATTCGGCGCGAGCCGTCAAACCAAGGGCGTTGGCGTTCCGCGCTGCAACGGCCAAAGCAGCAGCGCTGACATCTGTTCCCAGCCCGATCGCCGTTTCCTGCGCAGCCAACAGACTGAGCAAAATGGCTCCTGATCCGGTCCCAAGGTCCAAAATGCGTTCTGCAGATGTCTCGAGCGCCAGTTGCACCAAAATTTCGGTTTCCGGGCGGGGATCAAGCACCTCGGGAGTCACAATGAAGTCTCGTCCGAAAAAAGCGCGTTTGCCCACAATCTGACTGACAGGCTGACGACCTTCTCTGGCCTCGATTGCGCGATCAAACCGCGCCAGAGCATCAATAGTCACCGGTTGGTCGAGGCCTAATGTCAGCCGCGCCTGAGGGATCTGCAAAGCATATGCCAGCAACCTGCGGGCGTCTCTGGCAGGGGTCTCGATATTCGCACGACGCAGTTTAGCCGTCGCCTTGGCAAGTATCTGCGCCCCGGTTTCAGCCATTCATCTCTGCCAGCAGCGTGGCCTGTGCATCTGCGGTAAGGGCATCGACAATATCGTTCAAATCACCCTGCATGACCTGATCCAACTTATACAACGTCAGGTTTATACGATGGTCTGTCATGCGCCCCTGTGGAAAATTGTAGGTCCGGATACGTTCGGATCGGTCACCGGTGCCAACCTGGGCCTTGCGATCCGCGGAGCGTTCACTCGCCGCTTTTTGACGTTCAAGATCATACAGACGCGCCCGCAACACCTGCATGGCAATCTCGCGATTGCGGTGTTGGGATTTTTCAGAGCTGGTTACAATCAATCCAGTGGGCAAATGGGTGATACGAACTGCACTGTCGGTGGTATTGACGTGCTGCCCACCCGCGCCTGACGCGCGCATGGTGTCTATTCTGATTTCTGATGGGTCGATGTGTAGATCGACCTCTTCTGCTTCGGGAAGGACGGCAACAGTTGCGGCCGAGGTGTGGATGCGTCCCCCGCTTTCAGTAACAGGCACCCTTTGCACACGATGCACACCAGATTCAAATTTCAAAAGCGCAAATACACTGTCGCCAGCAATCCGAACCACCAACTCGCGAAGGCCCCCGATCTCAGTCGCTTGCTCTTCGATGATTTCCCATCTCCACCCCTGCGCTTCGACATAGCGTTGATACATCCGCGCCAAATCTGCAGCAAACAACCCGGCTTCTTCACCGCCTGTTCCCGGCCGAATCTCCAGCATAGCCGCACGGGAATCTGCCACGTCCTTGGGCAAAAGCGCCAATTGTAGGGCCGTTTCAGCCTCTGGTAATTTACGACGGAGGTCCGGCAGTTCTTCTTGTGCCAATTCAGCCATCTCTGGATCGTTCAGCATGGCTTCTGCCTCGGCGATATCGTCGCATAGCGCCTGGTAGGCACGGATTTGATCAACAACGGGACGCAGCTCTGCATATTCACGACCGAGAGCCGCGATATCGCCCGCCCCGTCAGACATGGAAGCTTCGACGAATTCAAAACGTTGAATGATGTGGAACAGGCGCTCTTCAGGTATCATGGACTGTCTGTTGCGCAAGCCTAGGCTCGGGTCAAGCCCTACTGACCCGCCTGAAGCCGCGCACGCCAGTCCTGAAGCCTTTTTGCATTCACTCCGAGATCCCTTCGACCAAATCGTAGCCTCGCAAACAGAACGAGGTCGTCTCCCTCAACTGCCACTGTGGTATAATCGGGAAAGCCCCATAATGCGGACCGGGTGATATAGGTGATCATTCCATCCGCAACCGAACCAGCCAACACACGCGTTCTGGGTGTGGCGGAGGCAATGTCGTTCAAATCTGAAAGTTTGCCGTCCGGCACGCGCATCAAAGCACTGCCTTGACCAATACCTTCCGATTTCCCCACTGGCGAAATGTGCCAGCGCCCCGGATCGGACGGTGCCACCCGAACCCAAACACCCAAAGCCAAAACGACCAAAAACAACACAACCCAAAACGTCATAAACACCCGTCCCATTTCACGTCAGCCCTCTGACTTCATCCACGCCCATATACGCACTCAAGCCTGCCTAGAAAACACGCTATGCGTGCAATCGCAATCTGCGAACGCTGTGCAGGCCAATGCCCGCTTGACGTATCGCAAACAAAAATATTGCAACCCTGGTTAAATCAAAATTATCTGATTTATGGCGCTCATGAATTCTTGGAACAAAAGGCCTGACCAGAAATGTCTGTGCCCGCAATCAAGAAAGTTAGGACGTTAACCCCGTTTTTTGGTTTCGCACGCAGCCAACTGCGCCTCACCTTAACCAGATATGAAAATTGCAAAAGATCGCATGATCCGCAGACTTTGACTTTTGTTTGTGGGCGCAAGGCCCACAGCTGTCCACCGGTCTATTAGGACACACACGGTAGTGATCTGACACGGATAGAAGCTGGGGTCGAAACTCTGTCCAAAGACGGTGTTTCAATAATTGTCAGGTCCCTTTGTACCTGATGCAACCTGACAGAGTACGCTCTAAACATCCATGAAGATATAGCCGCAGTGTCGTAGTACGTGGACTACCCTTTTTTGATAAAGGCGCCCTGCGCCTGCCTCGTGGCTTTACCGGACTTATCGTCCTGGCATATTTCAGAGGTGTCGGTCGCATGGGTTTAGCCTTTCCCCCCCCTCCGTAGGATAGCCGAGGGTAGTGCCCAATTAACTCCGAGATCTCATTATCAGGATTTCAGAACGCCAACCAGTCGCCAATCTACTCGGCGTGATTTGAGCCATGGCAAATAAGGTAGGAATTTTTGCCGTACAAAGCCGGATGAGAACACACCCGACAAAACGGCCCAAGGATAATTGAGTAAAAATCCAAATCATCAACAGCCGTTTATTGACATAAAAACGAGACCGGGGACGCGTGAGCGAATTCCCAAAGCGGTCTACCACTGCAACGCGTAATTTGTCTTTGCACCGTTAACAGGGTGTTAATGCCATCATGGCATCATGTTCAGGCCATTACCAAAACCATAAGTCAAACAGATGTTCATGCACCGAAACCCAAACAATTGGTTTGATATCTACGTTTATTGACACAAACCATGAACAGTCGTAGAACAAAGAAACAACTGAATGGACGTCGGGGGTAGGAATGCTGACTAAGAAACAACTCGATTTATTGGAATTCATCAACCGGCGTACAGCCCAAGATGGGGTTCCTCCCAGTTTTGATGAAATGAAAGAAGCATTGGATTTACGGTCCAAATCGGGGATCCACCGCCTGATCACTGCACTGGAAGAGCGAGGGTTCATACGGCGCCTTGCGCATCGGGCCCGCGCCATTGAGATTGTCAAACTTCCCGACGCATTGACACAGCGCGGATTTCATCCCCGCGTGATCGACGGAGATCTGCCCGATATCCCTACACCCGTACAAGCGCAGCAGATTGTTACCGCAGACGTGTCTGATTTGCCTTTGTTAGGACGCATCGCGGCTGGTGTGCCAATCCAGTCTATAGAAGACGTGCCACCGCGCGTGGCTGTTCCCGGTGCTATGATCAGTGGCAATGGCAATCACTACGCTTTGGAAGTCAAAGGCGATTCAATGATTGATGCTGGTATCAATGACGGAGACGTCGTGGTTATTCGGGAAACTGGCCAAGCCGTAGATGGCGATATCGTTGTCGCGCAGGTAGACGGCTACGAAGCAACCCTCAAAAAATTTCACCGCAAAGGCGACAGCGTCGTCCTTGAGGCTGCCAATCCAGCATATGAGCCGCGCGTGCTTCCCATTGGTCAAGTCAAGGTACAAGGCCGTTTGGTTGGGTTAATCAGAACCTACTAACCTCTGTCACAATCCCGCAGGAGACCACAGGCGCGCCCCGCTTCGCGCCTTCTCGGTTATGAAATGCCAACCGTCTGTTGAGCGCCACCCGGCGACCGACTGTTCTGCCAGCCGCGGAGGATCCCAGACGATACACGGCAGATCATTCGATAAAGGTTGGTTTGAAATTACCAATTCATGCGCGAGACATCCCTTGAAAGCGGCAGCCTCTCGTTTACCACGAACAATTCGCACCGGACTGTTTTCCGGCCACAGGTCAGCCGCCTCTGATTGGCTTCGCAAGGTGCCGTCGTTTTCAAGCCAACTTGAGGCAATAAAACGGGAGCCTTTCGCGCGGTTCAGGGCAAGGCCAGCCTCCGTCCGCACCCCCACAAGACCACCGTCTTCTGAAATAAGTAGGTCCGGACGGTCCGTTCCAACCCAAAAGAAAACAGAAACAATGATAGGCACGAGGCCAATCAGGCGGCCTCGTCCTTGCCAGATTACCAGCCATGCAGCGCCAAGCGCCATGACGGGTAAAACACTCGCGGTCGGGCTGGATATGCTGGATCTCACACCGGGCCATCTGGTTATTTGGTCTGCAACAAAAAGAATCCAGTCGATCCCCCAACCCATCGCCGTTAATGGCCAACTTTCCAACCCTAAGGGCATGACCATCATCGCAATGGCCCCCCAAGGGATCACCCAAATTCCCATCAAAGGAACCGTGCTGAGATTTGCGATCAGCCCATAGTGGGACAAAATGTTAAAATGGGCCATACCAACCGGTGCTGTGGCCAGCCCCGCGACCGCCGACGACAGCACCGTTGCCAAAATTGGCTTGACCCACTTGGGAACGGGCCAGCCGCTCTCTGATCTTAAAGCCGAAAATACGGAAACCAACGCCGTTGTGGCGGCAAACGACATCTGAAATCCGGGTGACATCAAGGCTTCTGGACGCAAAAATAAAACGATCATTGCCGCCAAGGCGACGGCCCGCAAGCTTAGAGCACGACGGTCTAACATCACAGCGGTCAGGGCGACAGCAGCCATGATAAAGGCTCTTT
>JAYQEA010000057.1:0-23555 GCA_038138625.1 Roseivivax sp. | reverse complement strand
TCTCCTGTAATCAACGCGGTGTTCTCGCCTGTGACCTCAATGGATGTCGAAGTAAACTGTACGGTCTGATCTGCCACTGCGCCAAAAAAGTCCGGCGATAAAAGGTGCTGATCCCGTTTTTCCCAGCCCGTAAAAATGGACGTTACAGGGAAGCTTACAGAAACGCTGGAATTGGCCGGTTCATCCTGATCGAACATAATGTCGCCGTTGAAGCCAGAAAACATGCCATAGGTGGTCGAGAACCCTAAGTGATCATAGCTGAATACGATCTGACTGTGACTTGCATCAAGAGTGTATGCTTGGGGGGCAGCGGCAAGAGGCGTGGCTAAAACCGCCGCGCCAAGCGCGGCAAAAACAATATTTTTCATCAGATCCGTGTCCTTGGGTTGGTGTTTGATGCAGGTTAAGATGGAGCCAACCTCGTTAAGTGCAACTGTCCGAAAAACCACAGGCACTGCGCAGCACCGCACAACTGAGCTTTTGGCTTGCGCCGCACCCCGATACGTGTACAAGGCACCGGTCCACGCAACCAACTTGAACCTGCGCAATCCCTCGTAGTCAGGCCCAGTGGATGGACATATGCCTGACTTTTGAAATGCGCCAGAAAATGAACGGAGCCCACATGCCGCTATACGAGCATGTTTTTATCGCGCGCCAGGACCTGTCCAACGCGCAGGCCGAAAGCCTTATTGAACATTTTGGTACGGTGCTTGCAGACAACGGTGGAACTGTTGTTGGTCAGGAATATTGGGGCGTCAAAACGATGGCCTACAAGATCAACAAAAACCGCAAGGGCCATTATGCCTATCTGCGCACAGACGCCCCCGCGCCAGCAGTTCAGGAGATGGAACGCCTGATGCGTCTGCATGATGACGTTATGCGTGTGATGACCATCAAGGTCGACGCCCACGACGAGGGCCCATCGGTCCAGATGCAAAAGCGTGATGAGCGTGATGGCCGTCGTGAACGTGGTGACCGCGGAGACCGCGGTGATCGTGGCGAACGCGGTGATCGTGGCGAACGCGGTGATCGTGGCGAACGTGGCGAACGCCGCTAACTAACTGAGAACAGGAGTTTATAATGGCTGCAAAACCGTTTTTCCGCCGCCGGAAGGTCTGCCCGTTCTCGGGAGACAACGCGCCCAAGATTGATTACAAAGACACCAAACTGCTGCAACGCTATATTAGTGAACGCGGCAAAATCGTGCCTTCCCGTATTACAGCCGTCTCGGCGAAAAAGCAGCGTGAACTGGCTCGTGCCATCAAGCGTGCCCGCTTTTTGGCCTTGTTGCCTTACGCAGTGAAATAAGGAGCTTTCCCAATGCAAGTGATCCTTTTGGAGCGCGTAGCCAAACTTGGCCAGATGGGTGACGTCGTTGATGTCAAACCTGGATACGCCCGCAATTTCCTACTTCGTCAAGGCAAGGCGCTGACAGCATCCAAAGCTAATATCGATGCTTTTGAGACGCAGAAGGCGCAACTGGAAGCGCGTAACCTCGAAACACGCAAAGAAGCTGAAGCAATGGCCGAACGGCTCGATGGACAGCAGTTCATCGTGATTCGTCAGGCGTCTGATGGCGGATCTTTGTACGGTTCGGTGACACCACGGGACGTCTCCGAAACTGCAACAGAGGCAGGCTATAGCGTCGACCGCAAACAAGTTGTGATCGGTGACCCCATCAAAGAATTGGGTCTTCACCAAGCATCCGTGCTTTTGCATCCTGAGGTACAGGCCACTATCACCCTAAACGTTGCGCGTTCGCCAGAAGAAGCGGAACTGCAGGCGTCGGGCAAGTCTATTCAAGAACTGGCCGCCGAAGAAGAAGCTGCGGCAGAGTATGAAATCGCAGGCCTTTTCGATGAAATCGGAGCCGCGGCATCAGACGATGACGACAACCTGATGGTTACAACGCCTGAAAACAATAGCTGAACCACCTGAGAAATATAAATCAACGTCGCGCTCCTTTGCACAAAGGGGCGCGATTTTTTTGCGTTTTGAAAATAATAGCCGCCTTGAACCAGGGCCACTGAGTATTTTTTAAAGTGACCTGCGATATGAGTAGCGCCCGTCCCGCAATAACAATTTGACGCGGACCACCTCGAAAACAAGGAACTGACGTCAAATCGCCTCTTCTCAAATTTTCTAGATTTTCAGTGTGCCTTACTGGAAGGTAGCGAAAGAACGGTGACCAGAGGAAAGACAGCGATATCTCCCAATCCACATAATGACACAAACCGGCAGCACCTGACGCGGATTACGTTATTGATGTGGGCATTTGACAGATTTATCGTTTCGCAGGGTTTGAGGGACCGCGATATGTGGCGAGTGACGTTTTGCGCTTTTATCATATTGTTGCTGACGCTGTGGCTGAATAGGACGAATGTACCTTCTCAGCTTGATACCGACGTCCGGTCCACCATCGAACGCACTGGCAGTTTTCTGACAGACTACCAAGGCGAATATGGCCAGGCGCGTAGTGAAGTGCGCACCATCTTGCAAGGATGCACTCTGAATATAGAGGTATATTCGATACCAAGCGCCCGCGTACGACAGAAACTGCTCTATGCGGACATCCTCAAGCTAGAAGATGTGATCCTTCCAGCCCGTCCCCTTCAAACCCAATCATTCGACTTTGAAACCCGCAAGGCTCAGACAACCTGGACCGTTATCTACAAAGCCAAACCAAACCGGCATTTTTTGCGAAAAAAAGCGGATCGTCTCGGGCAGGCATTGTCACAAGTCCCACTGACCAGAAGCGCCATCAGCTATCGTGGGCCGAGACATAAACGCCCGGACCTTGAGGATTGGCTCAATACGATCAAAGTATTTCAAGACGATCAATGCAAACAGGCAACTGAATAATCGGTGTGCCAATTGTGGCCCTTGATATCCACATCGGATCCGGAAGATGATTCAACGTCCCAGCTGATACGGTCACAGATATCCTTTAGGTTGTTGGAAGTGACTGATCACACGCAGATACCCAACGCAAAAAATCGCCCAAGCGAGAACTTGAGCGATTTCAATAGTGTTACAGGCTACCAGACAGAATTAATCTTCGTCCAGCGCCTCTACCGCTGCCTGCAGACCGTCCTTGTCAATCTCTTTTTCAGTCACAGAGGCGGCTTCGGCTATGTGATCAACAACCTTGTCCTCAAACAAAGGCGCGCGCAGTTGTTGCTGCATCTGCGCATTTTGTTGCACGAACTCAAAGAACTGACGTTCCTGCCCTGGATATTGACGGGCTTGGGCCATGATGGCTTGCGTCATCTCGGCGTCACTGACGGTCACCTCTGCCTTTTGTCCAATTTCCGCCAATAACAGCCCCAACTTAACGCGACGCTCTGCCAAACTGTTGTGTTCTTCATTTGGCTCAACATCAGACGCGTCACTGGCTTCGGCGTCTGGGTTTTCTTCTTGCCACAGCTGGCGCGCGATCTGCTGCGCCTCGGCGGCAACCAAAGACGGAGGCAGCTCGAATGTTACGGTCGCATCCAGCTGGTCCAACAGGCCACGCTTCATCACCTGACGCGCCGCACCTGCATATTCCGCCTCAAGACGGCCCGAAATCTGTTCTTTAAGAGCTTCGAGGTCTTCTGCACCAAATTTTTTGGCCATCTCGTCGTCCAGCTCGGCAGCTACGGCTGATTTAACAGCTTTGATTGTGCATTCGAAAACAGCAGCTTTGCCTGCGAGGTTTTCTGCATTGTAATCGTCGGGGAAGTTGACCTCGACGTTTTTTTGCGTGCCAGCGGTGACACCGACCAGCTGTTCCTCGAAACCGGGGATAAAGCTCGATGAGCCCAGAACCAAGGGATAATCTTCGGCGGACCCGCCTTCAAAGGCTTCGCCATCAACCTTACCGACGAAATCCATGACAACCTGATCGCCGTCTTCGGCAGCAGCCCCTTCGTCGCGATCTTGATAGTCTTTCGCTGTTTCAGCCAATTGCGCCAACGCGTCCGCTACTGCCGCTTCGTCTGCTTTTGTTACAAGCCGTTCCAGCGAAATCGCCGACAGGTCTACTTCGGGAATATCAGGCAGCTTCTCATAGGCCATGGAGACTTCGACATCGTCGCCTTCTTTCCAATCCTCGTTGGTCATTTTGACCTCGGGCTGCAAAGCGGGGCGGTCGCCGCTCTCTTCGAAATGTTTGGCCATGGCGCCATCAATGCTTTCCTGCATTGCCTCGCCCATGAGCCGCTGACCAAACTGCTTTTTCAAAAGCGGAATAGGCACCTTGCCCTTGCGAAAGCCCTTCATCTCGATCTCGGGCTGTGCCTCGATCAGCTTTTCCATTACCTTTGCGTCGAGCTCTGTCGCAGTGACGTTGATATCATAGCCACGCTTCAGGCCGTCGTTGAGGGTCTCGGTGACCTGCATATCTAATCCCTTTTTGGTCGTCAGCGCGTTGGACGTCCAAGCGCACATTCCGCGACGATATACGATGATGTCAGGGGGCACCGCAACGCGATTTTCAACAGAATTTGCGTCTGAATCGATCCGGACCGCAGCTGAACCCGATCCTGTGCCAAAAAATGCCCCGACACAGACAGATTTCGGCACGCGTTACCTCGGTGATGCCACCAGAATTTATATTTTGCGCACTTCAGCCAGACAGGTTTTTCAGTTCTGCAATCAAATCGGAATCGGCCTGTACACCCGATGTTTCTGCGGCGGCGCGGCGTGAAAGACGTCCATCTCCGGGAATACGCGCTGTCCCATTGTCATCAAATTCTGCGCAGAGGCGGGTTATGTAGCTGTCAAACATGGCGTTACCAAACTTGCTGGGGTCAATGGCAATAAGTGTGGCCCCACCTTTCACATTTAATGCACCATGCGCTTCCCGCTCTGCGTTATCAACTGACATTGTGCCACCGGCAAGAGCCGCGCCCAAAACCTCTATCAAAAAAGCAATCGCGCTGCCCTTATGTTCGCCAAAAGGCAGCAAACTGCGGGTCTTGAGGATCGCATGAGGGTCTGTCGTTGGCGCGCCGGTTTCATCCAGCCCCCCCGGACGTGGCAGAACGTCACCCTCCTCCGCAGCCATGCGGACATCCATTAAAGCAATCACCGATGACGCCTGATCCCAAACAATCGGCGCCTGTCCGACACGTGGACAGGCAAAAGACATCGGATTGGTCCCGTACACGGGTCGGCTTCCACCATGTGGGACGACCATTGACAATGAGTTGACCACGCCAAGCGCGACAAGCCCTGCCTCGGCAAGTGGTTCGGTATCAAACCGCATCGCCCCCAGATGGTGACTGTTGGCGCAGGTAAACGCCGCAATCCCACGCTCACGCGCGAGCGCAATCAGCGGGTCACGCGCAATCTCGGCAACGATTTGAAAATATCCGTTATCTCCGTCACCCCGTAAAACACCCGGCGCAATCTGCGTCACCGTCGGTGCAGCAACGGGATTGGCATAGCCGGTGGCAAATCCTTTTGCGTAGATTGGCAACATGCGCAGGCCATGACTGCGCGGACCGTCACGTTCCGAGAGGCGCACAATATTGGCAAGTATTTTGCCGCCTTGGTCGTTCATACCCGCACGTTTTAGAACCGCCTCTGCCAGATCCTGCACGTCGTCTAAAGTCAGCGTGGTTGTCTTGGTCATAAGGTCCCTCATATTACATACAGATCTGGTCTTTGCATTCTTGCAAAAAAGTCAAAGCTCGCTCTGGAAACCCATCCATCGTCGCTTTGTACAGGCTGTCAAGCTTACATCGTGCGTTTTAATTTATCACAGACTCCTTAAGACATGTTGTTACCCAATCCCGAAGACGCCACCTACAACATCCACGGATGCAAAAACGCACAAACCATAAATCGCAAAACCTCAAGCCACCCGGATATGTCATCATTCACAAAGGCAGACTGTTGCAAGCCTACAAGCTTAATACCTGTGGAATGCATCCTGTCGCTCTGACGATCCACCTTTGCAAAGAGGATCTTTTCGCCAATCATCGCATTTGGCAATTCCAACAGGATGAGCATGTTTGCAGTCTGATCAGCGGGGGTAATCTCTGTTTTTAGAGTCAAAATCTGGTATGAAGGTCTCTTCCATTGACCGGGTGCGCCCTATCCCAAAGATGGCGTCACGCGGACGGTTTGCGTGGCAATCAAACCCCGTGAATACAAAGTAGGAGCCTTCAATTTTGGGAAACGAAAATTTCTGGGACAACACATTTATTGACCTGTTCTTGAAGGCACTGGAGGCAGTATTTCAAGGTGGTCGTCTTTGTGGTGATGTATCTTCTTTCGGGCAGAATACCGGCTCAAAAGAGCACGCAGTCCGCGACAGGTCCGGACGGTGCGCCAGTTGACCATTTTCATTTCAAGCAACCTGCGTCATAGGTGACGATAGATATTTTTACTCGGTTTGGGGCACCATCAACTTTGGTTCGACCATCCGCGCCTCATCAAAAGAAAGTCTACCAAATGCGTGACCAAGATCTGACCGACGGCCCGGTATCTGGGCATTTCCGGTCTTTGGCGATACCTGCCGCGATGGGGATGCTGTTCACGACACTTTATAATGTTGTGGACGTTTATTTCGCAGGTCAGATTTCGACAGACGCGCAAGCAGGCTTGGCGATCGGGTTTCAGGCGTTTTTCATTATGATGGCGGTCGGATTTGGAACAGGATCCGCAATGAGCGCCCTTGTTGGAAATGCACGAGGCAAAAAAGACGATGCGCAGGCGCGAAAAACCGCAATGCAGGGTCTGGCTTTTGCAATAGTGGTTACCGGAATCTTAATCGTTTTTGGTTTTTTTGCAGGGCCACTGCTGATTACGCTGGTGTCTGAACCCGGCGCTTATCGCGATGCTGCTACGGGTTATTTTTATTGGCTGTTGGCGGCTTTGCCTGGGTTTTTGATCGCCTATTCCGCTAATGGTATTCTTCAGGCGCATGGCGACAGCGTTACGATGCAACGCGCTATGATGGCGGCGTTTTTTGCAAACATAGGCTTGAATCCACTTTTTATCTATGGCGTTCCGGGTTTTTTGCCTGCGCTTGGCTTTAATGGAATTGCTTTGGCAACAGTGGTATCGCAGACCGGTGTCATGGTGTTCGTCGTGCGCGCTGTTTTGCGCTTGCGTGTTGTTAAAGACGCAGGCGTAGGCGAGCTGTCCCCAAACCGATCAAGTTTTGGCGAAATTGCAACTCAAATGTTACCAACCACCACAGCGATGATGGTTATGTTTGTTTCAGGATTTGTCGTGCAATACGCACTCAAGGGTTTTGGCGGACAGGCCATCGCAGCCTATGGGATCGCATTGCGTATCGAGCAGATCCTGTTGTTACCCGTACTCGGCATGACCGGGGCGCTTCTGCCGATTGCAGCCCAGAACTTTGGAGCACAGGAACACAATCGCGTTCGCGACGCAGTGTGGTTTTGCTGGAAAACCGGAGCATTGATGACGGTGATTGCGGCCCCCCTTTTGTGGTTCGGGGGGGCATTTGCCATGTCTTTATTCACGAACGATGCGACAGTTATTGCTATTGGTCAAAGTTATCTGCGGGTCGATAGTATCCTGTTTGGTATCTACATGATGATGTTTTCAATAAATTCTTTGTTGCAGGCTCTGAAACGACCGATATGGACTTTATGGATATCGATTTATCGTCAGGGCTTTGGGGTCGCCTTCTTTATCTGGTTGATGATCGGAGTGATGGGGTTTGATGTTTGGGGTGTTTGGATCGGGATCGGTATTTCGGTCTGCACGGGTTGGATATTGGCGCTCATCGTTGCACATCATGTCGCCAAGCAAGAAATAGGGGGCCTTGGTGTAAGAAAAGCCTAACCACGGCATCGCGTGCCTGCACAACGACAACCAACGGGGACCGTATTGCGATCGAGGAGCCAGAGGCCCGCGACAAGCTATGCTCGCAAGGCTACGAAAGCGCGCAAAAGACGCAAGAGAGCGGATCGCTCCGATGGCACCACATTCCGTTGCAGTCGGTTTCTGCCGCTAAAAAACCGCAAAAACCGGAACCATATGTGGATATCGGTGCAGGGTGGCCAATGCAGACGCAGGTCCACCCATACCCCCAATCAAACTCTCTTAAACCTTGTCAAAGGTACCCCGCAGTTAAGGCCTGCCATCATCGTGACTGTTTCCAGAGTGCTCTCGGCGTCATTAATAACGAACAAGGTGACCATCGCTGAATATCAGTAAATCTTTGTCATCGACAAACAGCCCGACTTCATCACCGATGCTGACCGATTTATGGCGTCGTGATTTCACCTTTAATGTTTCATCGACCGATGTCCTAAGCGTGAACACCCGTTCTATACCAAGGTTTTCAACGGCCTCTACAGTGGCGCGTGGGCCGCTGTCGGTCAGATCTTCGGACATCATGACATGTTCCGGGCGCACACCAAATTTCATGCGTCTATCACCCGCACCGGTGGGCGCCCCAACCGAAATATCCAAAGACGGACAATGCAGGTCCGAACTGCGATGTTCTGCCGAAAACAGGTTCAGCGGAGGGGACCCGATGAAATATCCCACAAACTCGTTTTCCGGGCGGGCGAACAATTGTTCCGGCGTACCGGCCTGTTGCACGCGGCCGTCCTTCATAACCACAACTTCGTCTGCAAAAGACATGGCCTCGCTCTGATCGTGCGTGACCAAGATCATTGTAATGCCCGTCGCCCGGTTTATTTCCCGCAATCTGCGCCGCAGACCAAACTTCATCTGGGGATCAATGACGGTCAACGGCTCGTCCAGCAAGACCGCACTCACATCATCACGCACCAGACCACGACCAAGAGAGATAAGCTGTTTTTGATCTGCACTCAGACGTCGGGCGGGTTCGTCAAGGATATCGTTCAGATCCAGAAGATCCGCGATATGCGCCACACGATCCTTGATCTTTTTACGGTCCCAGTCCCGGCACTCTAGCGGAAAAGCAAGGTTTTGACGGACCGACTTGGTCGTGTAGATGACCGGAAACTGGAAAACCTGCGCAATATTACGCTCTGCCGTGCCGGCATGGGTCATATCCTTACCATCAAACAACAATTGCCCATCCGAAGGCGTCAGAAGCCCCGAGATTATATTCAACATCGTGGTTTTACCGCAGCCTGATGGGCCCAGAAGCGCGTATGTCTTGCCATCGGCCCAGACCAGATCCACAGGTTTCAACGCGTAATCCGCGTCGGATTTCGGATCCGGAAGATACGAATGCCCCAGACCTTTCAGAACAATCTCAGCCATTACGCTGTCCTTTCGGTGATGTTTTCGCCTGCCTGCGAAAACAGCAATAACGCGTCAGTCTCAAGCGATACGTCAAATGCATCACCGGGACTATATTCCCGAATTCCGTCAACCAGCATGACCGCCTCGCCAAACGGAAGCCGAAGATGCACGATCGTGTCCGAGCCGGAAAACTCTGCAAGCGTCACCTGCGCCGAGATGTCGCCACCAATCGTTAACGCATCGGGGCGGATCCCGATTTTGACCGCGCCATCAGCTCCGATCTTAAGGGAAGTGGCGCCAACAGCAGAGCCATCGCTAAAGAAAAGCTCACCTCCCAAGATCTTTCCATCGCAGATCGAGATCGGGGGGTCACTGATTACTTGAGCGACTTCGATACTGGGTGGATTTTCAAACAATGCAGCAGGATCGCCTTTTGCAACAATCCGCCCCCCGTGCATAACAATCAGCTCGTCTCCCAATTGCATCGCTTCGCCCGGTTCGGTCGTAGTATAGAGGATGATCCCATCGGAATTCTTTTCCAAAAGCCGCGGGAACTCTTCTCTCAGTTGCTCTCGCAACTTGTAATCCAGATTTGCCAAAGGTTCGTCCATCAGCAAAATACGGGCGTGTTTTACAATCGCACGCGCCAGGGCCACGCGTTGCTGCTGACCACCTGATAGCTCGGACGGTTTGCGCGCCTCGAACTCTGCTAACCCAACAAGATCAAGCGCCTCTCGGGCACGCGCGATGGCAGAGGCTTTGTCCACTTTTTGGCGGCGCAGCGGAAACGCAACGTTGTCGAGCACATCCAAATGCGGATAGTTGATGAATTGCTGGTACACCATCGCCATCTGGCGGGCCCGGATCGGCGTGCGATCCAAATTTTTTCCATCAAGATGGATGGCCCCTTCGGAAATCGGATCCAGTCCAATCAGCGTCCGCAAAAGCTCTGTCTTACCCGCACCCGTTCGTCCGAGAATTGTGTAGATCTTGCCAGGTTCAAAGGTGGCATCCAGCCCGCAGAGGGGAAGTTTGGGATGCGGTGTTTTAAGGTTTTGAAGGGTCAGCATGGTCTTATCTAAAGGCTCCTGCGAGGGATCCGCGTGACATGAAACGTTCGACGACAATGGCAACAAGCGCCAGTGGCGTGACCGAGATCAATGCAAAGGCCGACAGTGACCACCACGGTGTCACGGATGAATTCAACGACACAATGGCAACGGGCAACAGTTGGGTTTCTGTAAACGTCAACGTGAAGGCAAAGAAAAAGTCGTTCCAACCAAAAATCAGACAGAACATTCCAGCGACCACCAGCCCCGCCAACGAATTTGGCAGCACGACCCGAAAGAAGGCACCAATCGGCGTGCATCCGTCGATCATCGCCATCTCGTCCAGTTCTTTGGGAATGGAGCCAAAGAAATCAATCATGACCCAAACGGCAATTGGCAAAAGCAACGCGATATAGACGATCACCAGTCCCGCTATTGTATCCAGCGCACGAATTTCCTTCAGCATCAAAAAGAAGGGGATCGCCAGAACGATGGGCGGCATAATGCGTTGAGAGATGAAGAAAAACGTGATGTCAGAGTTTTTGATGAACCCGGCCTTGAAGTTGTATCGGCTCAATCCGTAGGCGGCAAGCGTCCCAAGAACCAGACTGATGACACTCGCCAACAGCGTAACGGTCGCAGAGTTGAAAAACGGTGTGATAATATTGATACCCCTGCTGCCAGAGGCAAACAGTGATTGCCACCCTTGCAATGATGGTTCGAATTCTACCCAAGGCAGGTAGCGCGCACCGCTGGTCACGGCGTTTGCGTCTTTGAACGATGTGCTCAACGCCCAAAGGAAGGGAAAGACAACAAAGATCGACCAAGCCAGCAGGCAGATGTATTTGATTGAGTTATAGGTCCGGCTCATTTCAGGTATCCTTTCCCACCAAAAGCCGCATCAAAAGTTTGGCAATGATTGTCAGTGTGATGATCATCAAAACGAGGTAGGTCAGCGACAGCGCTGCCGAATATCCCACCTGAAAATCGCGCAACCCGCGAATGTAGATGTAATACGACGGCGTTTCGGTCGCAGTGCCGGGTCCACCGGATGTCAGGATATATACGGTATCCATGATTTTGGACGCTTCAATCAATCTGATAATAAGCGCTCCGATCGAGATTGGTGCCATCAGTGGAAAGGTCACCTGCCAGAACGTCCGAACGGGACCCGCGCCATCAATAGCGGCTGCAAGATACGGTTCGCGCGGCAAAGACACCAGGCCCGCGAACAGCAGCAGAAACATAAACGGCGTCCACTGCCACACTTCAACAATGACAACGCTGATAAAGGCTCCCGCGGCGCTGGACAGCCATGGAACAGGCCCAATTCCGAATGCAGACAGGATATCATTTGCAGGCCCGAGACTTTCATGCAGCATGGTGCGCCAGATAACAGACATCACCACAGGTGTGGTCATCATCGGTACAAGAAACAACACGCGAAAGATGCGACCACCCTTCATTTGCTTCCACACCGCAAGGGCAAGAGCAAATCCGATCACATACTGCAATGTCACTGTAATCAGGCTGAGCGATGACAACCGCAACAGGCTTTCCCAGAAACGTGTGTCTTCGAACACGCGGGTGTAGTTTCGACCGCCAATGTAATCAAGACCGGCCTGATAGACATCCCAGCTGGAAAAGCTGACGCGAACGGTAAAGATTAAGGGGAACAGGATGATTGCCACAAGCGTCAATAACGCGGGCAACAGGAAGAAGTGCTTGGGCTTTAGCATCTGAACTCAACGACCTTTTTGCGAAGGAGGGCGACAGCGCCGCCTCTCCTTATTCTTGTATAGCGGCAATCAGCCTTCGTTGTCCTCAAGACGCACAACGTTTGCATAGGCGTCGCGCAGGCGATCTTCGCCGATACGATCGACGATACCGGCCCATTCCTGAGCCACACCGTCAAGTGCCTCTTGAGCGGATTTTTGTCCGGCCAGAGCCTCGGCTACACCATTGGCCATTGACGACATGAACTGACCCACGCCGGGCACCCGAAGGTCATAGACCCGATTTGGGCTCTCCTCCATCTCGGACAGCGTTTTGACGTAGCTGTCCGCCACTGAAGCATCCCAACCCAGACCTTGCCAGAACTCACTGTCAAAGTGGCTGTCACGGTACGGGTTCACGCCAAAGCGACCGATCTGAAGGTCATGGAACGTGTTCGCTTCGTTCGAGAAGAAGCAAAGATAGTCAAACGCCATCTCTTTTTCATCTGACATGTCGGATACGGCGGACGACCAACCCCAAGTCATGTACGGCGCAAGGCTGGGTTCGTCAAAGCTATCCCACTGACCCGTATCACGGTTCCAGACTTCACGTGCGCCAGGCAGCGGTGCGGCGCCGACCATGTCCCGAATGCGGCTGTCTTCCTGCTGGGCCTGAATGAATGCGTCATCCCACGAATAGCTCATCAGTGTCTGACCGCCCCCGAAGGAGAAGATTTCGTCACCAAGGCCGAAGTTTGTGCCTCCGGGAGGGAATGATTTTTGTGCATCCACAAACAGTTCAAGACCACGTACGAAGCCCGGCGTGTTGATCAGCGGCTCCATTGTTTCCAGATCAAAGAAGAAACCACCTTTGACGTCTGGATGTTTAGCGTAGGGCGCGGCACGGCTGATAAAGGCCGAGAACATCAGATCGTCACGCTTGGCAACCTCGGCCGAGCCATAGTTGACCTCGCCATCTCCATCCCAGTCGAATCCTGAGAAGAATGCAGCAACCTCGTTGTATTCTTCCCATGTTTCAGGAACAGAAAGATCCCGTCCTGTCGCATCCTTGAACTTTGCTTGCAGTTCAGCATTTTCGAAAGCATCGGTGCGATATTTCAGGTAATGGCGGTCGCCGTCCATGGGGTACTGGATCATCTGGCCGTTCCACGTGGCGACACCTTTGAAGCTGTCGGTCACGTCAGACATACCGGACGAGTTCAGGAATGCATCCGGCACCGGTGCCAAGAAACGGTTGAAGTCACCAATCCAGAGCGATCCGTAGAACAAAACGTCATAGGCGTTCTGGCCGCTTTGGAAAGGGATCATGATCCGCTGGAACAGATCACCAAACGGAACATGTACAACATTGACCTCGGCGCCTGTCAGCTCTGCGAACTGCTCTGCATGAAGCGCCGTTGGCTCACCGATCACGGGAATCGCATGCGTGATGATGTTCAGGGTGCGGCCCGAGTAATCCTTGGCATCTGTTGCAGCATAGTTGCATGTGCCAGGAAGGTCAGCGTCGATGCCGAACTTGCTGTAGTCCTGCGCCTGCGCCATCGGTGCACTTAACACCCCGGTCACCGCAAGAGCGATCGCCGATAGCGAGCCTGTAAATTGCTTCTTCATAGTTTCCTCCCAAGTTTGGATGATAGCATCATGGGATCAGAACCGCACGGCCCTTGATTTGCCCATGATGAAGGCTTTGAAGCGCCAGATTGGCGTCTTCTAGTTTGAATTCATGAGTTTCCAGATTGACCATTCCGCGGTTGGCCAATTCCATCAGTTCGGTCAGTTCGGACCAGGTCCCAACCAAATTTCCGATGATGTTCTTTTCACTTATAACCAGATCCATTGCGGATATCTGAACGTCTTCTCCATAACCGACCACATAAAAACTGCCCGCATTACGCGTCATTGCAAGTCCTTTTGACGTGGTTCCATTTGCGCCGACAAAGTCCATTACCGCCTCGGCGCCAAGCCCTTTGGTTTGCGACAGCACCGCCTCGACTTCGCCGCCGTCAGCCTTGATCAGGTGATCGGCTCCGCATTCTTCGGCCAGCTGTAGTGACGCATCCGATGTGTCGACAACTATGATTTCGGCCGCACACATGGCCCTTAGAACCTGTATGGCGATGTGACCCAAGCCCCCTGCCCCGATGACCACGCAATATTCACCCGGCAACAGATGGCGCGTGGCTTTTTTGGCCGCGCGATATGCCGTGAGGCCGGCAACCGAATATGGCGCGACTTCGTTTGGCTCCAGTGTTTTAGGAAGCGGCACGATGTTTCGGGCTGTTGTCACCAACGCTTCGGCATAACCGCCGTTTGTATCCAGGCCGGGGAATGTCCCGCCTGCATGCATGTCATGACCGCGACGACAGGCCAAGCACGTCCCGTCAGAGGTTTTTGGGTGAACAATGACAGGATCGCCTTTTTTCAAGCCTTCGACCTGGGGTCCAACTTCCTCTACCCAGCCGGCATTTTCGTGGCCGAGTATCAAAGGCAACAACTGGTCGCCCCGTGGATCCATATGCGGCCTCAATACCCCTTCGATCACATGCAAATCGGTCCGGCAGACACCTGCGCCACCAATCCGCACGATGACGTCAGACGGGTTGGCGAGGACGGGATCAGGATAATCCTCGTAACTCAGCCAACGCGATGCCGTCAGACCATCGTCGTAATTATGAAGTATTTGAGCTTTCACTGTTCACCCCTGATGTGAGATTTCAGTCCAGACTAGAACATGACCTCACCGCCGTTCGGCGATATGCAGCTGCCGTGGAAAAAGCTTCCCTCGGCAGAGGCCAAGAAGACGACCGATGGCGCGATCTCTTCCACCTCCGCAAAGCGCGCCAAGGGGATGGAGTCTTTGAGTGTGGTGAGAAGCTCGTCTGACAAAGGCGTCAACAGGTCTGTGTTGGTCACACCGGGTGCGACGGCATTGACCAAAACCCCGGTTTGCGCGCATTCAAGGGCCAAGGCCTTGGTCAGTGTCGCATTTGCGCCCTTCGCCGCACAATAATGCGTGAGCGTTGGTGCGCCCTTGTAGGCCAACTGCGAGGTAATGTTGATGATGCGCCCCTCGCCACGTGCCTTCATGTCCCGATAGACGGTCTGTGCCATGAAGAATGTGCCTTTCACATGCACATTCAACATGCGGTCAAAGCTGTCTTCGCTGATATCTTCAAAGTTTTCCGTGATGTTGTGACCTGCGTTGTTGACCAGGATGTCGATGTCACCCAATGCCGCTTTTGCATCACTGTAGAATGCCTGAATTGCTGCTACGTCTGAAACATCGCACTCCGCCGCCAGACATTTTCTGCCCATGGCTTCGATCTGTTGCTGTGTCGCACTCGCTTTTTCGTCATCACGAAAATGGCAAAACGCGATGTCCGCGCCTTCGTGTGCAAGCGCCAGCGCAATGCCGCGCCCAATACCACGCGAGCCGCCTGAAACAATGGCAGTTTTTCCAGTCAATTTGGGTTGGGACATGATGTCTTTCCTCGGTACATGTTCGACGTTTACGTGAATACGACGCCATCGTGGAACGTAGCGTCATCGGCTGCGGATCAATACCCAGCGGCATGTCACTTTGGGACTGATGGAGTGTTCAAATTTTGAAATGCACCTAAAAATCGGTGTTCAATTTATTAACACTTGCCTTGCAATGCTACGGACTACGTAGTTTGGGATAGTAATAGCGTACTGGATCTGGGAGGGCATTGTGCGTTCTATTTTTATGCAAGCGCGCACCGCGCTCGAGACCAAGGGAAAATTTGCAGCTGGCGCGGTTCCAGAACACATCGGCGATAGTTGGAGAAGATGCCTTCAAAATGGCATGGATCCAACCGGGGAGCCTGTCGATGCCAACATTGGAATACAAGCTCTCAGGGAAACACGTCAGCAACACGACAAGCTGCTGGCGGTTGTTCGGCCGGAGCTGGAGCTGCTCAGTAACCAGATCGCTGGTACAAACCACATGACGGCCTTTGCAAGCAACGAAGGCGTCATTCTCGACGTTATAATGGATCACGAGTTCAGCGACTCGGAATGCTCGCGCAGTATCCGCGCCGGAACGATTTGGCGCGAGGACCTGCGCGGCACAAACGCGCTTGGCTTGTCATTGCACACCGGCGAGACAAGCATGGTGACAGGCGGAGAACACTTTTTTTCAAAACACGGTCGGGTTTCTTGTGTCTCCACTCCGATATTTGACAGTCAGGGGCAGATAATCGGCTTGTTGGACGCCTCGTCCGAAGTGGCCGCACGGCAGTTCCACACGCAGGCGCTTGTCGCCTTGTCTGCCACCAATATTGAAAACAGGTTGTTCGTCGGTGAGCACCGTGAAGATTACATCATTCAATTTCACCCGCGCGAAGAGTATCTGACCACGCAAAGCGTCGGTATGATCAGCGCAGATGAAGAGGGCAGGATCACCGGTATGAACCGCCGCGCCAGTCAGATCCTCAAGGGCCTCGAAATCGGACAGAGCAAGAGCTTTACAGATCTATTCCAAGGCGGCTTTTCAGCTGCGATCAAGCCCCTTTCAAAGGGCGATGTCATACGTTTGGTGGACTGGCTGAATTCGACATATTTTGCGCGGATCAGGATGACGCGCCGGGGCATAGGCGGAGCAGGACAGAAACGCTCCATATCGCTTGCTGTTCCTACCGTGTTCGACATGCCAGCGTCACATGGTGACCCGGTTTTTCGTGACGAGCAGGTTAGAAACAGTCTGCGCGTTGCTGTACGGTCTGCACGCCTCGGGGCCCCTTTTTCAATCATTGGCGAGGCAGGAACAGGGCGCACGACATTGGCCCAAGCCGTCCATAATTCTGTCCACAAGGACAAACCCCTTGTCGCCGTGGATTGCAGAGCGGCAAGCACCCAAAATAAGACCAAACGTCTTGTCGCTGATATATTGGGAGACACAAACACCCAAGAGTTTGCCATTAAATCCGGTGGCACCCTGCTGTTGGAAAACCTTGACATTATTACTGGCGAACCCGCTGAAGAACTGAGCCAGGTTACGGAGCGATTGCTGAGCAGCAAAGAAACCCATGGTTGGGTCATCATTTCCACCGGTGCATCACAAACAATCGCAAACGAAGACTGGCCGCCACATGTCAAAACCCTTTTTGCGAGGCTAACAGAGCTGCAAGTTCATCTTCCTGCACTCTCTGACAGATCCGATTTTGGTCAAGTAGCCGCATCAATCCTGTCTGGAATATCACCCGGACATCATCTTTCAAATGCCTCCATAGAAGCATTGAAACGTGTCAAACGTGACCAACATCTGAACGATTTTGAAAACCAATTACGCATTCTGGCAGTTCAGTGCCCTGAAGGCGTGGTTCGAGAAGAACACATTGAACGGTTTCTCAGTGTCGATGATATCAAACAGACCGTTTGTCCAAGATGCCTTGGCAATTCCGTAAAAGAAGCCAAATGCAGCGAAATCAATCGTGTTTTCCGGCAATGCAATTCCAATGTCGCCTTGGCCGCTCGCAAGCTGGGGGTCTCCAGAAACACGGTCTATTCCCATATTTCTGATCACTGATCGTCACGACGTAAAAACTCTGTTCGCCTGTCCGTTTGTGACGACCCGTCTTTTTCGTGATGCCGGGTTTGATGAGGACAAAAGCCGGTGTCCACCTGTTCAGGACACAGTCTCTAAGACCCGACGCACTGCGCGTGCTTACACAGTTGACGCACGTGTCTGAATGCGTGCGATCATGGCTCGCAGCCCATTTGATCGCTGCGCAGACAGATGATCATGCAATCCAAGCCGCGCAAATTCTGCACGCGCATCCACAGTTGCCACATCAGCGGCAGGCAGCCCATCATATAAACGCAACAAAAGCGCAATCAGGCCGCGGACGATCATCGCGTCACTCTCGCCCGTGAAACGGAACACACCGTCTTCTGACCAGGTATGCAGCCAGACCTGACTGGCACATCCGTCTACCTTGGTCGCGGGAACTTTCAGTCCCTCATCAAGCTCGGGCATTGCTTTGCCCATCTCGATGACCAAACGGTAACGGTCTTCCCAGTCCTCAAGAAATTCAAAATCTTCGACCACCTCTTCGAACGACGCGCGTGCCATGCTGCCCTCTTGCGATTGATTGTGCCCTACCCAAACAAAGGGGACTGATCGTGATCTAGGCGGAGCCTTGCCAAAGGTCCAGACCGGTCGGTCCTTTTCAACCGCCACACAATCGTTTAGCACTGGTTCCAAGGCAGGAACACCGGGGAACGCGCATGATCCGTACATGGATGATTTTGATTGTGGCATCACTGATGCTCAGCGGATGCGCCCGTCTTCAAGAATCTCGTTTCAACCCATTCAATTGGTTCTCGCGGACAGAGCGTGTAGAAGACGTGGTCGAAGGCACCAACCCTTTGATCCCCACGGCCGAAGCACGCAGCTTGTTTGCCAGCCGCCCCGATGCATACGACGGGGTAGCGATTGATGCGATATCAAGCATCCGTCTAGACCCGACACCGGGTGGTGCTATTTTGCTCGCGTTCGGTGCATCGGCCGCTCAGGGCGCCTATGACGTACGCCTCGTGCGGGATGAGACGTTAGACGATGACAGTATCCTGGCATATGATTTCAGGCTACGGCTACCTGACCGCCCACGTCCCGGACCACAAAAAATTATCGCCGCGCATACCCTGACAAAACAGGATCTGGCACTCGTTCAGGAAATTCACGTCCGCGCAGGCAAGACACGCAAGGTTATTCGTCCTTAACCACCAGATCCAGCAGCACCACGCGCTGTCCCTGTACATATAGGGCAACCTCACCATTGCACAAACGCAAGGCATCCGCGCCAAAAACCTCGTGACGCCAACCACGTAATGCAGCAACGTCACGCAATCCCGCCGCAATAGCGTCAAGATCAGCGGCAGGCGCAATCAGGCGCGACGCGACGCCGGAGCTTTCTGTTTTTGACTTCAAGAGCACGCGCAGCAGATCCGCCAATGCAGGATTAACCTGCAAGCCATCCCGCGACGTGTCCGGTTTCGGCAGATCCTCTTTGGCAATCGCAAGACCAGCTTTGACTGCTGCCAGAATCCCCTCAGCGATCGCACCTTTGCGCGCATCCCTGAGCAATAATCTGGATTTGCCAAGCTCGGCCATGGATTGCGGTTTGGTTGACGCGAGTTCGACCAAAGCGTCATCTTTGAAAACCCGGCTGCGCGGGACATTATTGGTTTGCGCATATTTTTCCCGAAATTCCGCCAGATGCCGCACGATTCCCAAAAACCGGGGTGCATTAGAGCGTGTTTTAACGCGCTGCCATGCGTTTTCGGGGCGTGTAATATATGTCTCGGGATTTGTCAGGATTCCAAGTTCTTCTTGCACCCATCGTCTGCGACCAGATTTTTCCAAGGATGCAGAAAGATGTTCATATATATCACGTAGGTGGGTCACATCCGCCAGTGCATATGTCTGTTGTGCCTGACTAAGAGGGCGCTGAGACCAATCGGTAAAACGAGATGTCTTGTCCAAAGACGCTTGTGCAATTTTGCGGACCAGCGTCTCGTAGCTCACCTGCTCGCCAAAACCACAGACCATTGCAGCGACCTGCGTGTCAAACAACGGTTCTGGGATCACGTCATAGTCTGTGTAGAAAATCTCAAGATCCTGACGCGCCGCATGAAACACTTTGGTTATCGATGTATCCCGGAACAAACCAACCAACGGATCCAGCAAAAGACCGTCTGACAATGGATCAACAAGAACAGCACTGTCTTGGCCTTTGCCCGGAAACGCCAATTGTATAAGGCACAGCTTGGAGTAATACGTCCGTTCCCTCAGAAACTCGGTATCAACGGTTATATAAGGGTGTTCGCGCGCGCGTTGACAAAATTCACGCAGTTCTTCGGTCTTGGTAATGGTGCGCATGCAAGGCGGACCTCTGAGATCTGTTATTTATACTGCGCGTAATACGCCGCTGAAAGGTGTTATACCTAAATTCCTAGCCGCTGCAACTCGCCTGGGTGGCTCTTGCGTTAGGGCGCTTTTGGTTCCAATCCATAAACGTCAACCCTTTAAAAACTAAGATCCAATAGGCAAACTGTTTCATCCGCGCGACCTGATGTTACGTGAAAATGTCATCTTCAAGGAAACGACTACCTTGAGGTCAGGTCCAGTACCGATTGCGCGATCTGTCGCTCTTCCTGCGCGGGTACAATCCACACGGATACCTTGGATGTATCGCTATGCAGGCGTGCCGAACTGCGGTGATTGGCATCTGGATCCAATCGGACACCAACCCAATTCATTTCTCGCAATATTCCCATGCGCACGGCGACCGCATTTTCTCCGATACCGCCGGTAAAGGCGATTGCATCCAACCCCCCCATAGCCGCAATCAAGGATCCTGCATGGCGCAGGCTCCAATAACAAAAGTGATCTATTGCGAAGGCACTATCAGCAGACGGATCAACCATCAGACGACGCATATCGGATTTCCCGCCAGATAGACCCAAAAGACCACTTTCGTGATTGAGGATTGCCTTGGTTCGCTCTAACCCGTTTTCTTCGACAAGACGCAACACGGCATTCGCGTCAATCCCGCCCGAGCGCGTGCCCATCGTCAATCCGTCCAGTGGCGAATAACCCATGGTTGTTGCAACGGATTCACCGTTATGAATAGCGCATAACGATGCCCCGTTGCCAAGATGAAAAGCCAGCAACCGCGATGGCAAGGGTTGCTTGGAAACCTTTGGCAAGGACTGCACAAGCGCGGCATAGCTTAGTCCATGAAAACCATATCGCCTGATACCGCGGGTCTCTTGCAATCTTGGGATAGCATAGCGGGTCGCAACCTTTGGGTTTGTCGCATGAAAGGCCGTATCAAAGCAGACAAACTGCGGCAACTCGGGAACCAGTTCAGCAAGGTTGCGAATAGCCGCAAGATTGTGTGGATTGTGTAATGGCGCAAGCGGAGTACAGGTTTCGATCTCGGCGATGACATCAGGGCTTGCACGCATTGGCGCGGTCAAGGCGCTTCCACCATGCACAACGCGGTGCCCAGCTGCGGTCAAGGTCTCAAGCCCAAAGCCTTCTGTTTCAAGTGATTTCAAAATCATACTTAGCGCAGATTTATGATCAAGAATTGGCTGCTCTTTCTTTTTGGCACCAATTCGCAAACAGGACGCGCCGCCTATGTCCTCTGCAATCCCGCTGATTTTTTCTACCAGTTGAGAGTCAAAAACAGCAAATTTGATTGAGGACGAACCCGCATTCAAAACGAGGATCTGGTCGGATTTTTTGGTCATTCTGCTTGTCCCGAAAGATTATCGCGCAACAAAGTTGCGGAATTAGCAACTCAATGGCACGATTCATACGCCCCTGACAATGATTATACGACGTATTGAAAATAATCTTTTGAAATCGTGCTTAATCTTATGTGGTGCGGGACAGGTTCTGACAAAACCGACGCAGTTCCTGCGGATATAAAATATGTTCCTGCTCAAGAACCCGCGCTGCAAGCGTCTGAGGGCTGTCGTCTGGATGGATCGGTACAATAGCCTGTCCTAGAATGGGTCCATCGTCCAATTTGCCTGTCACCAGATGAACAGTACAGCCGTGCGCGTCATCTTTAGCTTCGATCGCACGCGCATGTGTATGAAGACCCTTATACTTTGGCAACAAAGACGGATGGATATTCAGCATGCGTCCCTGCCACATATCGGTAAAGCTTGGCGTCAGGACTCGCATAAATCCGGCAAGACAGATTACATCTGGCTCATAGGGTGCCAAGCGTTCGCCAATCGCGGCCTCAAAGGCCTCTCTGTCTCCGTTGAAGGGATGGTGATCGACGACCTCGGTCGGAATGCCACGTGCGCGGGCCTTGACCAACCCTCCTGCTGTGGCATCGTTGCTAAGAACGACCGCCGCACGGGCGGGATGATCGTCTGTCATGCTATCGGCAAGCGCCACCATGTTCGAGCCGCCTCCGGAAACAAAGATGGCCACACGCAGCGTCATCTAAGTGTTCCGGTATAGTGGACACCCTCGCCTGCGGTGATCCTTCCCAAGGCGGTGACGCGTTCGCCTGCATCGGTCAACAGCTGGCTCAGCCCCTCTGCCAAATCTGGATCGACCACGAGAACCATTCCAATCCCGCAATTGAAGGTTTTCAGCATTTCATCATCCGCAATTTTCCCCTGATCTGCCATCCAATCAAAAACTGCGGACAACCGCCAAGTATCTAGATCGATCTCTGCACCAAGACCCTCAGGCAGCACACGCGGGACATTTTCCGTCAAGCCACCACCGGTGATATGGGCCAAGGCGCGTACGCCGCCCGACCGAATCGCCATCAGTGCGGGTTTGACGTACAGTCGCGTCGGCGTCAGCAATGCATCAGCCACAGACGCAGACGCAGTGTCAGACTGCCATGGGCAGTCATCATCCCAAGCCACATTCGCCATATCCATGACGCGGCGCACAAGGCTGAAACCATTGGAGTGTATACCATCAGCGCCCAAACCAAGAAGGATATCGCCCTCTGCAACGCCAGACGGAAGCGCGCCCCCTCTTTCCATTGCTCCGACAGAAAAGCCGGCCAAGTCAAAATCACCGGCAGGATACATGCCCGGCATCTCGGCTGTTTCGCCACCAATCAATGCGCAACCAGATGCTTCGCATCCCCGGGCAATCCCCTCGATCACTCGCGCTGCACTTTCCGTGTCCAGAGCGCCCGTTGCGAAATAATCCAGAAAAAACAGTGGCTCAGCACCCTGACAGACCAGGTCGTTAACGCACATCGCCACAAGGTCGACACCGACATCATCCACTTGTCCAGTGTCGATCGCAATGCGAAGCTTGGTGCCAACCCCATCCGTGGCTGCGACAAGCACAGGATCACGATAGCCCGCAGCCTTTAAGTCAAATAATGCCCCAAAACCGCCAAGCCCCGCCATGACGCCGGACCGGTTAGTCCGAGCGGCAGCGGGCTTGATCCGGTCAACAAGCGCATTTCCCGCATCAATATCCACACCCGCCTGGGCATAGGTCAGTCCATTGCTCGAAGAGGTGGTCATTGCGTAAACTCCTGGATGTTTCGGGCGGGGTAGCCCATACCGTCAGCCCATGCAATGCCACCATCCTGTCACAGGCACCAAAGAGGGGCTTTTGACTTGCAAACATTGGCAAACGCCCGAGATCACGAGTTTGCAAAAACACCTCAGCAGCGCTCTGCTGCCAGTTTTGCAATTTGTTAACCGATCTATCACATGCTAAAATCTGCGGGTGATATACACATCGGGTGTGTTCTGCGGCTTGACGTGGACAACATGTCTGATAATCAGCGTCGCAGTGGGCCTGTAGCTCAATTGGTTAGAGCAGGGCGCTCATAACGCCTTGGTTGGGGGTTCGAGTCCCTCCGGGCCTACCACGATCAACCCCAATTGCCATCAAGCTACCAGCGGCGCTGCTCAGCAAAGTGCTTTGCAATGCAACTGTGATGGATCGTAGTACCCGTTAGCAAAAAAGATACTCCGGAAAAAAGCTGTGGCACTGCCGGAACGGGTACTAAACGAACAATTA
>JAYQEA010000056.1:9198-23605 GCA_038138625.1 Roseivivax sp. | reverse complement strand
AGCGGCGAGACACCACGGTCCATCCGCTGCGCATGATAGGCACGTTTGTACGCCTCGACCAAAGCATCCGCCTGTCCAGCACGTGCATTGGGGGCCAATCGCATCATCACCTGAGGCAAAGATAGCCCCACAATATCCAAGATTGCATCCCGCGTCGGCGCTTTGATTCCGACAGTATTAAAGGCGGCCTCCATGGCCCTTATGATTTCGGACTGACTGTCGGCGAGGGTCCCATCCACATCAAAGACCACCATCCGCTGAAGTTCCGCCATTAGACCAGCTCCTCGAACGGATCATCCGCCGCAAGATCTTCGGTCCAGCCCAATGTGGCCCATGTATCAGCCATATGCTGCGGCAAAGGTGCGGTCACCGTGATATCGCGATGTGTCACCGGATGTTTAAAGCTGATCTTGCGTGCATGAAGATGCAGTTTTCGCGAAATAATGCCACCCAGTTGTGACCCCCAACCGTCGCCCAGATTTTCCTGACCCGACCCACCGTATTTGCCGTCACCCGCGATGGGATGACCTATTTCGGCCATATGCGCGCGCAATTGGTGCGTGCGTCCTGTGACCGGCTCTAAGGCGACCCAAGACGCCCTGCTGGCCACTCGGTAAAGCGTGGCATAGTGCGTATGGGCACGCTTGGCCCCCGGGGTGTCTGCCACATCTCTGGGATGGACGGCATGCATCCGCTCGCCTTCACCACCCCGACCGCGGCCCTGCGCCTTGACCAGGCCAAACCGGATTTCTCCCAAGTAAGGGGTGGGAACACCGGCAACCAAAGCCCAATAGATTTTTCGGGTTGCTTTGTGCCGCAGCCCGGCAGTCAGTCCCGATGCGGCCTCGCGGGTGCGGGCCAAGAGCAGGACCCCAGAAGTGTCCCTGTCCAAACGATGGACAAGCCGGGGCTTTTCGTCAAACCCGAAGCGCAACGCCTCGGCCATACCATCCACATGCCGCGTTTGACCGCTCCCGCCCTGGGTGGCCAGACCAGGCGGTTTGTTGAGCGCAATCACATGATCGTCACGCCATAACACTGCCGACTGGATCATTTTTGCATCAGCAGAACTCACCTCTTGCCTTGGTTTGGCAGGACGCATCATGCCGGCATCGGGTATTGGCGGAACACGCACGGTCTGCCCCGTTTCTACACGCGTTGCGGCCTTGACCCGGGCACCATCCAAACGCAGTTCGCCTTTGCGGCACATCTTTTCGATACGCCCCTGCCCCAAATGCGGGAAAACACGCTTTAACCATCGATCAAGCCGCTGCCCCCCGTCTCCAGGGTCAACAACAATGTTTTGCACAGCACTCATAGACCTATCCCCCGTACAATCACGACGCCAGCCACCACGCCACACACCGACAAGACAACAGATCCAATCACATAGATCGCAGCGACACCGATTTGTCCGGTCACGAACAGCTTGTAGGCGTCCAGCGAAAAAGCTGAAAAAGTGGTGAACCCTCCCAGCAGACCTGTCATCAAAAACAATCCTGCCCGATCCAACCCTCTCTCTGCCACCAAGACAAACGCACCTCCCATAACGAAACATCCCACCACATTCACGGCAAGGGTTCCGAACGGAAAAGCGACAACACCGGTTGTCAGATAGCGCAGCATCGCACCAAACGCGCCACCAAGGGCAACAAGAAAAAGCGTCATACGGGGCGGGATGGCCAGATGACGCAGACTTGTCAAGTTGCCATCGTAAGTATCACCGCATATCGCGTCTCAATACCGAGATTTGGCCAAGGCAGACGCGTGGACAGGCTCAGCGTTTGGCGCGTTCTGACCTCAGGCGCGCAAAATAGGCTACACGCTTGGCCAGATCGCGTTCGAAACCACGCTCAACCGGTTGATAAAACTTGGGACGGGCCATGCCATCGGGAAAATAATTTTGACCCGAAAATCCGTCTTCGGCATCATGATCATAGGCATAACCGTCGCCGTAGCCTTGGTCTTCCATCAAAGCCGTTGGCGCGTTCAGGATGTGTTTTGGTGGCATCTCGGATCCACTACGCCGCGCCTTGATACGCGCAGCCTTGTATGCGGCATAGACTGCGTTGGATTTGGGCGCGAGTGCAAGGTAGACTACGGCCTGAGCCAAGGCCAGCTCCCCCTCTGGACTGCCCAGCCTTTCGTAGGTCTGCCAACTTTGCAGACACACGGCCTGCGCCTGCGGATCCGCGAGGGAAATATCTTCAACGGCCATACGGGTCAGCCGACGCGCAAGAAAACGCGGATCTTCCCCCCCCTCAAGCATGCGCGCAAACCAATACAACGCAGCGTCCGGATCCGAACCACGAATAGATTTATGCAAGGCAGAGATCAGGTTGTAATGACCATCGCCGGATTTGTCATATTGCGCCGCACGGCGCGACAGCCGCGCCGACACTGCGGCACGATCCATAGGCTGGCCTTGCCACCCTGCTGTCTGTTCCACCAGATTCAATAATGCCCGACCATCGCCATCGGCCATCTCAATCAAGGCCGCGCGAGCATCGGGCAGCAGCGGCAAGGTCTGGCCCAAAACTGCCTCGGCGCGGTGAAGCAACAGCCCAAGATCCGCTGCATTCAGACGTTCCAGCACCAAAACCTGAGACCGGCTTAGCACCGCGGCATTCAGCTCGAACGATGGATTTTCAGTCGTTGCCCCAACCAAAACAAGCGTTCCGTCCTCCATATGAGGTAAAAAACCATCCTGTTGCGCTTTGTTAAAGCGGTGAATTTCATCGACAAACAAAAGCGTGCCGCGCCCCTGCCCGCGGCGCAGTTTGGCTGCGTCAAAAACGCGGCGGAGATCTGGAACTCCTGTAAAAATTGCACTGATCTGTTCGAAATGCAGATCAGTGTCATGCGCCAGCAAACGTGCAATTGTTGTTTTCCCAACGCCCGGTGGGCCCCATAAAATCAGCGAAGACAGGTTTTTTCCACGGCGCATCGCGGTGAGCGATCCATCGGGGCCCAGCAGATGGCGTTGGCCAATTACATCATTCAAATCAGACGGACGCAATTGATCGGCCAGTGGCCGCGTGGTGCCGTCCCGAGACACAGGATCCTGAAAAAGATCAGTCATTCAATCAATCCAACGGAGCATGCAGTCGGGTGGCCGCCGTGACAATGCCACCCCGCCGCCCAGGTGTCAGACAGCCATAGCGTTGACGAAAACACTCTGGCAAGGCTCTGTCTTGTGGTGGCGATATCCAAAGCCTCAAAAGATGACGCCGACGGGCTGGATCTGGCCAGTCTGTAAATCCGGTGCGATCATGAAGCTGGCTATGGTTGTACACAAACTGCATGTCCCCCGGTTCAAGCCGCATTTTAACATGGAGGTTCGGGTCGTTTGCGAAGGCATCAAAGGTATCCAACGCCGCAACATGTTCTTCTGTCAAACGCATGGCATCAGAAAACCGCTGCGCACTATCGATGTACTGACGCTGGTAAAAAACGGTTAGTTTGCCGTCATACCAACTGAACGGCGGGATGGTCATGAAGGGTGCCATGCCGGGCGGAACCTCTGCACGACGGTCGGTTGCAATAGGGTCAAACAGGCGCGCAAGCAGGCTCGGACATTCTGTACGCATCCGGTTGAAAATCGTTTCGGCGCTGACGAGCAGGCTGTCACCTCCGGTCTGCGCCGTTTGCAGACATAACAGACCCACAATATCCGCACTGTCCGTGTGAAAGCTTTGCCGTGCGGCAGTCTGATAAATCCTGGTCGTTGCGTCCTGCGGATTGGCCCCAAGATCGCGCACATGGCCCAAAACATGGCCCAAGGCATTTTGCGACCGGGCAGCCCCTAAATGTGCACCAATTCCACAAAAAATCGCAGCGGATGTTTTCCGGTCATACCGATTTACGGGCAACCCACGCAAAACCATAAAACCGTGTTGGTCCAGTAAAGCCCGCCGCAGGCGGTGCAATGTGGCATGCATGGCCGGAGCAGCAAACGCAGCAGCCGTCATTTCGCCAATATCTTTCTCGGTATCAAGAAAAATGCGTGCAGCATTTTCCAATGCGGCAAGCTCAAGAGGCGACAGGTGATGAACCCATAGGTCCGTTGCGGCCTGCATGTGGGATCCCACCCATGCCGCCGGCCCTGTCATTTTCTTTGGCATCAATGATAAGGTGTTCATCCGCGGCTCCGGTCTTGGACAAAGTGATCCTTACCCTAATCCCACAAAAAAAGAAGCGCACATAAGAAAAAGGCCCACTAAAAAGCGGGCCTTCGGTACAATCAGTGTGATGTGATCACGCCTCTTCGGCTTCCATCCGGGCGCGGTCCGCTGCGCCTTTTGCCTCGGGATCACGATCTACAAATTCGATAATCGCCATTGGTGCCATATCACCATAACGAAAGCCCGCCTTCATAATGCGGACATATCCGCCTTTGCGGTCAGCAAAACGTGGTCCGAGAACCTCAAACAGCTTCGCAACGTGTTGATCCTGCTTCAAGCGTGACGCAGCCAGCCTGCGTGCGTGCAAATCACCGCGCTTGCCCAGAGTGATCAGCTTTTCAACAATTGGACGCAGTTCTTTCGCCTTGGGCAGGGTGGTCTTGATCTGCTCATGCTCTATGAGCGACCCTGCCATGTTTGCCCAAAGGGCTTTACGGTGTTCGTGTGTCCTATTCAGGCGGCGGTAGCCTTTTGAATGACGCATGTTCTATCTCCTAATCGTGTTTTGCTTTGTCTGGCCAGCGCTGCGTGACGCCAGCTCTCCTTGGGGCCGAGGCCCGATGCGCACAGGGTGGAACCTGTCCCTCCTGTGCAGCCGTATCCTAAGGTGGGCTGCCGCCCACCAACAATTAAAAGTTGTCTTCCAGTTTCTTTGCCAGATCTTCGATATTGTCCGGCGGCCAATCTTCGACGTCCATACCGAGGTGAAGTCCCATACCTGACAGCACTTCTTTGATCTCGTTCAGCGACTTACGACCAAAGTTAGGGGTCCGAAGCATTTCTGCCTCGGTCTTTTGGATCAAGTCACCGATATAGACAATGTTGTCGTTTTTCAGGCAATTTGCAGACCGTACGGACAGTTCCAGTTCGTCCACTTTCTTGAGAAGAAGTGGGTTGAACTCAAGCCCATCATCTTCGTCCTGACGATTGGCCGACTCGGGTTCGTCAAAGTTCACGAAGATCGACAGTTGATCCTGAAGGATGCGCGCCGCATAAGCGATTGCATCCTCCGGTGTTACAGACCCGTCTGTTTCAACCTTCACAGAAAGCTTGTCGTAATCCAGTACTTGACCTTCACGTGTTGGCTGCACGTCATAGGCTACTTTTTTCACCGGCGAATAAATTGCATCAATCGGAATCAAGCCGATTGGAGCATCCTCAGGCTTGTTTTTATCAGCCGATACGTAGCCCTTACCGGTATTAACCGTAAGTTCCATGTAAAGATCGGCACCATCATCCAGATGGCATATCACATGATCCCGATTCAGAACTTCAATTCCAGTCGTTTCAGAGATATCGCCCGCTGTTACAACGCCGGGTCCTTTTGCCGAAATCGACAGCCGCTTGGGCCCTTCAACTTCCATGCGTAATGCGACGCCCTTGAGGTTCAGAACAACGTCTGTGACGTCTTCTGCAACACCCGCTACGGACGAAAATTCGTGTAGAACGTTATCGATCTGCACCGACGTAATGGCCGCGCCCTGCAAGGACGACAACAAAACGCGCCTGAGTGCGTTGCCCATCGTCAACCCAAAGCCACGCTCAAGTGGCTCGGCAACCATGGTAGCGACCCGTGTCGGATCGTTTCCTGGCCGGACATCCAGCTGCGTCGGCTTGATTAGTTCTGCCCAATTTTTATGGATCATGCGTCCCTCCATTCCTGTATGTCCCTCATGATCAAAGGGGCATACGCCCGAGGATAAATACCGGTAAGGAGCCCCACACGCGGCAAGGCTCCTGCGACAGTTGTGGTCTGGATCAGACCCGGCGGCGCTTTGGTGGACGGCAGCCGTTGTGTGCAATCGGCGTCACGTCACGAATCGATGTAATCGTAAAGCCCAATGCGGCGAGTGCACGCAGCGCTGACTCACGACCCGATCCCGGACCCTGCACCTCAACCTCTAATGTGCGCATACCGTGTTCCTGAGCCTTTTTCCCGGCATCATCGGCCGCCAACTGTGCTGCATACGGGGTAGACTTACGCGACCCTTTGAAGCCCATTGTGCCTGCTGACGACCATGCAATGGCGTTACCCTGCACGTCTGAGATCAGAATCTTGGTGTTGTTGAACGAGGAATTAACATGCGCCACACCTGTGGCGATGTTCTTGGAGACCTTACGCTTGCCTCCGCGGCGAGTATCACGTGCCATGGATGCGTCTCCTTATTTCTTCTTGCCAGCAATTGGCTTGGCAGGGCCTTTACGCGTGCGCGCATTTGTGTGCGTACGCTGACCACGCACAGGCAGGTTGCGGCGATGGCGCAGGCCACGATAGCAGCCTAAATCCATCAGGCGCTTGATGTTCATCTGAGTGTCACGACGAAGGTCGCCCTCGACAGAGAAATTCGCATCAATATGCTCTCGGATCGACAGCACTTCGCTATCGCTCAATTCGTTTACCCGGCGTGCCGCATCGATGCCGACTGCTTCGCAGATCTGGCGGGCCGATGCATGGCCAATTCCGGTGATGTAGGTGAGCGCGATCGGAACGCGCTTGGCGGTTGGGATGTTTACGCCGGCAATACGTGCCACGTTGTATGTCCTTTTCGTTGCGAACCCGTGATTCCAGGTCCTTTTCTCACAACGAGAGGCCCGCTTTGCACAAACGGACCCGCGTCGATCAGGTGGTCTGTCGCCAAAAAGCGACGGTGAACCCATTTCAGGGATTGGCGGTGTGTATGGGCGATTCGAGGCCACGTCAAGGGGCAGATGCCACTAAGCGATTTTGAAAAATCTTCTACCAAATGGGAGCTTAGCCAGAACCAAGCACCAGTCGCCACGCGCGCCCTGTCTTGCAAGCCTCACCTATATGGGCAACCATTGTTTAGGCTGAGCAGGCATGGCGCCTAAATCGTCTTTTTCATGCCTCAAGCACCGAGGCGATCCCGGCCTTGACTTCAGCCATCGTTCCCATGCCATCGATCGACGTCAAAAGCCCTTTGGCATGGTAATATCCAATCAACGGTGACGTCTGCTTGTAATAGGACATAAGCCGAACTCTGAGACTGTCTTCATTGTCATCAGCGCGCACAGGCTGGCCTGCTGCGGCAGCCTCTTTGGCACGATTGACGATCCGTGTGACAAGCATGTCGTCATCAACGCGAAGTTCGATCACCTTGTCCAACGCGGCTCCCATTTCAGACAGCAATGTGCCCAGCGCATCCGCCTGACCGAGTGTCCGAGGAAATCCATCGAAAATAAACCCACCGGATTTCGACGTATTCAGCTTTTCCCGGATGAGGCCGATCACGATATCGTCGGTGACGAGCTCACCACGCGCCATGACATCAGCGACCATTTTTCCCATCTCGGTGCCGCTGGTCTTTGCTTCGCGCAGCATATCTCCAGTGCTAAGCTGCACCATGCCGCGTTCCGTCACAAGCATCTGAGCTTGCGTGCCCTTACCTGCCCCCGGGGGGCCCAGAAGTATGATATTCATCGCCGAGCAGGACCCTTCTTCTTGCGGGTTTTGGTTCCACGGCCACGCAATTGTGACTTTTGGATTAGACCTTCGTATTGATGCGCCAGCAAATGGCTTTGCACTTGCTGAATGGTGTCCATTGTCACGCTGACCACGATCAGGACTGACGTACCACCAATATAGACAGGAATACCCGAGACCTGAGCGCGCAGCACCTCTGGCAGCAAACACACTGCTGCAAGGTATGCAGACCCGACAACCAAGACACGGTTGACGACATATTCGATATATTGCGCTGTCTTCTCTCCGGGACGAATTCCGGGGACAAAGCCGTTCTGATTTTTCAAGTTATCGGCGACTTCATCCGGTTTAAAGGACACATTAAAAGTATAGAAATACGCGAAAAAGATGATCATAGCCGCAAAGAAGAGCAGATATAGCGGCTGGCCAGGCCCAAAATAGGCCAGAATTGTTGACATGACAGGTCCCGTAGACCCACCCGAAAACGTCGAAACCGTCGTCGGCAGCAGCAGCAAAGAGCTCGCGAAAATCGCAGGAATAACACCGGCAGGGTTCACTTTGACCGGCAAATGGCTCTGCTGCGCTTCGGTCATGCGCATACCCATTTGGCGTCGTGGATACTGGATGGTGATTTTGCGCAGTGCGCGTTCCATAAACACCACAAAAAGGATCACACCGATGACCATCAAAATCACACCGATGATTAAAGCCGGACCGATAGCACCCGACCGGCCACTGGCAAGAAACTGAGCCAGCGCTGCGGGTATCTCGGCGATAATGCCTACAAATATGATGAGCGAGATGCCGTTACCAACGCCGCGTTGCGTGATCTGTTCACCCAGCCACATCAGGAACATGGTGCCACCGACAAGCGTAATGACGCATGATGCAACGAAAAAGAAGCCGGGATTTGTGACCAAGTCACCCGCTTGCAAGCTGACGGCCAAACCGTAAGCCTGCGCAGTGGCCAACACCACAGTGCCATAGCGCGTGTATTGGTTTATCTTTTTGCGACCCTGTTCGCCTTCTTTTTTCAACTGCTCGAGTTGTGGAACCATTGATGTCAGCAACTGCACAAGAATGGATGCCGTGATGTAGGGCATGATTCCCAGAGCAAAAATACCCATGCGCCCAAGCGCACCGCCTGTAAACATGGACAGGATGCCACCAATGCTTTGGGCGGCGCCTTCCATAAACTGTTGAAGCGCGGCCCCGTCTATTCCCGGAACAGGGATAAACGTACCTGTGCGATAAACGATCAATAACCCAAGGGTAAACAGGATACGATTGCGCAGGTCGGTCGCTTTGCCAAGGGCTGCCCAACTGGTATTTGCGGCCATCTGTTCTGCTGCGGATGCCATGCGGTCTCTCTTTTCGGTCAAACGCCGCCCTGAGCGTTTTCCAGCTCGGGCGGCGTGATGGGAAAACTGATGTCTATGTAAGCAGCACTTGCGCTGCTCACAAGCCGTTAGTCGGCTGCAGCAGCTACCGTCAAAGCGCCACCCTTCGCTTCGACCGCTGCAATCGCGGATTTCGAAGCACCGGTCACGGCAATTGTCAAGGCTTGGGTCACCTCACCCTTGGCCAGCACACGCACGCCATCCAGCTTGCGACGTACCAGTCCAGATGCCACAAGGCTGTCTTCTGTGACAGAGGCCCCGTCTAATTTACCTGCATCAACAAATTTCTGGATCAAGCCCAAGTTCACAACCGCAAATTTCGCGCGGTTGGGTTTGGTAAAGCCCCGCTTTGGCAGGCGTTGGTACAACGGCATCTGGCCGCCTTCGTACCCGTTGATTGCCACACCCGAGCGTGATTTCTGACCCTTGATACCACGACCACCCATTTTACCCTTGCCAGAGCCGGGTCCTCGGCCGATGCGTTTCTTCTTTCGTGTTGCGCCGGGGTTGTCGCGCAGTTCATTCAGTCTCATATCGCTTCTCCTTTGCCGGATGCTGCCCGCGAAGCGAAGATAGGCAGACCACGGCGTGTATAGTTGATGAGCATAGCATAACGGCTACGCCGCGCGTATAGCCGCGACCCGCCGCGGTGGCAATAGCTGCGTTAAAGCTTTGTCTTATCCCAAGCGCAATGGAAAGCTCTGCCATCCCCGAAATCGCGCCAAAGGCAGGCGAACGGCGGGACCGGACGGGATAATATCACTAAATCTTTGGACCAGACGGCCCAGGGCAATGCGTCCCTCAATTCGTGCCAAGGTCGCCCCAAGACAGACATGGATCCCAGTGATAAAGGCCAGATGCCGATTCGGTGTCCGAGTGATATCCATCCTGTCGGGATCAGAAAATTGGGCCGGATCACGATTTGCTGCCGCAATCGATGTATGGAAATAACTCCCGCTTGGTAAAACAGAACCATTTAGACAAACATTTTCATTTGCCCGACGGTTTCCCATCTGAAGTGGACTTTCCAAGCGCAGGATTTCTTCGACTGCACTATCGATCAAGCGGGGATCGGCCCGCAGTGCTGCCAGCTGATCTGGATGTTCAAGCAAAAGGCCAACCCCGTTTGAGACCAGACTTGTTGTCGTCTCGTGCCCTGCGTTTAACAAAAAAATACAGTTTTGGATCAGTTCGCTTTGTGACAGATGACGGCCGTCGTGACTGCCATGAATCAGATTATCCAAAACATCACCCTGCTCTGCCTGCCCCGGGTTGGCACGCCTGTGTGTGATAATCTGATCGAGAATGTTTGAGAATTCTGAAACCGCTGCATTTCCTGCAGCCAACCGTTCTTGGGAAACAGCCGGGTCCAAAGCCCCAAGGATTGCCAAAGAAAACCCACGCAATTCCGACCGATGGCTCTCCGGTATGCCCAACATAAAGGAAATAATTCGAGTAGGCAGTTCAGTTGCAAAATCCGAAATCAGATCAATGTCACGCTTATCGGCCAATTGGTCTAGCAATGTATCTGTAATGTTACTGACACGAGCCTCCATCTCGACCAGTTTTCGGGGTGTGAACGCCCCTGCCAGAAGTTTACGCACGACGGTGTGATAGGGCGGGTCGTTGAATACAAGGCTCGTGGTATGGTGTTCGAACAAAGGCGTTTGTCCAAATTTCAATCTGAACTCCTGTGACTTGTCAGATAACAAGTTGCGTGACTGATATAGCTTATGAACGTCCGCATATCGGGTCAAAAAAAAGCTGCCGTCCGGCAACTGATAAACCGGCTCCGCACTGCGTAGTCGTGCCAAAACAGGATAAGGGTTGTCGACAAAGTCGTCCGGCAGGTTAGAGAGGTCAAATCGCATGGGCCGATGATCGGCGGATCATCTGTAAAAACGCAACATAAAAATTTTACAGCTATGGGTGCCGCAACCACGCACCCAAAGTCTTTGGCAGCAGGCACGGCAGGGCATAAGGCGTCCCTAAAACGAGCCCCACCTGAAGAAAGTTCAACGCCAAAGACAGTTATTCATAGATGCAGACATGCTCTGAAGTGGCACATTTAACGAAATGACGTCAAACTTTCGCATATTTTTTTGGATGCAAACAGGTTGCCTAATGTCTGATCAACAATGAAAAAACCTATGCGTCGACATAGGCATACAAACCAGATGCCTCGAAAGCGCAACAGTTGGTACATTGTCAAATTAGTGGACGGACGGTTCTGTCTCCATCCGAAATCAGGGTTGTTGGGAGGTCGGTATTTTTGTCAATCGGAAGCATGAACAGCTCTGCAGGTGTTGCCTCAACAGCCCTTTGCGAGACATGAAGGCCCTTGGCCGCCATCCTCTGTCGAGGCTATAAGCTCCGCTGCAACCAAATCAGACCACAATTGCCGAGTGACAGTTGAAATCTTCCGCCGATGCGGTCGCGGCGCAAGTCATATGCATATCGACCGCCTTAAAAAAACAGCGCCCCAAAGGCATTCGTCTCAGGAAAAATCCTGACAATCTCTTCATTGTCTCAATTCCTGTGTCTGGGAACGACGGCATCGTTCTCAGCCTATTGTTCTGTTCAAGCGGTATTCTGCGCCAGTTGCAGCAATTGGTCTGAAACCAGATCGACCTGGATTTTGACAGGGTCGAAAACCATCGAGCGCCCGGTGTAAACGCACCCGCGATCTTGGGCACGATCCGGGCAAACGTCCTTGTTTCGTCGGGAAAAGTTGGCGGTAGGTCATCCTTCAGCACTCGCCCCGTGACGATACCATTGCATGTGCCGGCCCGCAGAGAGAGGCATCAGTACGCCTCACTACCTTTTAATCAAAGACTTCTTGCCAGTCGTTCCGTGTCGTTTCGACAGGATCCGGGGTCTGCGTACCAGCCTGATGATAAAAGAAAACACGAGTACTGAAACCGAACACCTGCGCGTTACAATCCCGCAACATATATATTACATGCTTGACAGCGACGCCTTAAACATCCGGAAAGTCGCCCTTGATCAGGGCACATATCGTTCCATCATGTCTGTAGGGTTCATGACGACTGAGCGCTTTCAAAAATCGATATCAAATCAGGCACAGCGGTCAGATTGCTGGCCATTTAATACGGGTGTCAGATTTCGACTGGCAGTTTCGGATCACCGCCGAGGATACCCCGAAGGCAGCCGCTTCTGACATGTCGCGCGGCAACCAAAAGACGCGCACCACGACCTAAAAAAGCGGCACGCCACGCGGATATCCCCGACCAGATGATCAAACAGATTCCATGCAACCCCACATTTCACCACATAAGCCAAAAAGCGAAAAGCACAGTAATTGGATCTACCGCCCATACACTCCTTGCTTTTTGCAGGGGTTCCTGTGGCATATAAATCCCTGATAGGCATGAGATTATTTACACAATCTTCTATCCAAAGGCCTGCTATCGCGCATATTTTCTCAGGCTCACCGGACAAAAAAACACCGGGAAACATCGCGTCTCCCGGTGCCGAATTGTTGTTACCCAAACCCACATCTGGGCGAGGATCTCTTTATCCTTGAGATCGCGAAGTTATTCTCCGCGTTCCTCAATAATTTCTACAAGGTGCGGAATTTTTGCAACCATGCCGCGAACGGACGGTGTGTCCTCAAGCTCACGCGTTTTATGCATCTTGTTCAGGCCCAAACCAACCAGAGTCTGCCGTTGCTTAGCTGGACGACGAATAGGGCTGCCGATCTGTTTGACGACTATTGTCTTGGACATGATTTACGCCCCCTCAGTTACGGCTGCGGCCGGAGCTTCTTCGCGCTTTCCAAGAAGGTCAGCCACTTTTTTACCGCGACGCTGTGCAACATTACGCGGAGACTGTTCTTTTGACAGGCCGTCCAATGTCGCGCGGATCATGTTGTAAGGGTTTTGTGATCCGATAGATTTCGCGACAACGTCCTGAATACCCAACATTTCGAAAACGGCACGCATCGGACCACCGGCGATAATTCCAGTACCTGTTGGCGCCGTGCGCATGACGACTTTGCCCGCACCATGACGCCCTTCGATGTCGTGGTGCAGTGTGCGGCCTTCTTTGAGAGGAACGCGCATCATCTTGCGCTTGGCCTGTTCGGTCGCCTTGCGAATGGCCTCGGGGACTTCTTTCGCTTTACCCTTGCCAAAGCCAACGCGACCCTTTTGGTCACCGACCACAACCAATGCAGCAAAGCCAAAGCGTTTACCGCCCTTTACGGTTTTTGAAACCCGGTTGATCGCGACCAAGCGGTCAGCAAACTCGGGTGACTCATCACGGTCGCGGCGGTTTCCACGACGGTTTTCACGTTCTGCCATAAGGCGTTCCTTTTATATGCCCGCACGAAAGCGGGACGAAGTCTATTCACCAATCCAAGTGGGTAAAGCCACCCCCGGATCATCGAGGCATTGCTGCCTGCCAAGTCGAGGGCGCGAAAAAAAACGCGCCCAAAACTGAGTTTATCAGATCTTGAGTCCGCCTTCGCGGGCCGCCTCGGCCAATGCCTTGACCCGACCGTGGTATAGAAAGCCACCCCGGTCGAAATAGGCCTCGGTCACGCCTGCCGCTGTTGCGCGCTCTGCAAGGGCTGCTCCCACTTTTGAGGCGGTCGCAACATTGTTTTTGCCGCCAGTGTCCAAGCCCTTTTCCAGACTGGACGCCGCCGCCAAAGTAATGCCCTTTACATCGTCGATCACTTGCGCCGAGATGTTTTTGTTTGAGCGATGAACCGACAAGCGAAGCCGACCGGCGTTCACTTTGCGGAGCTTGTTCCGGACGCGCAAGCGGCGCTTTTGGAACAGAACACGATTGCTGTTTGCCATTTGCTTCGTCCTTACTTCTTCTTACCTTCTTTTTGGAAAATGTATTCGCCCTTATAACGGATACCTTTTCCCTTGTAGGGCTCTGGCCGCCGCCAATCACGGATGTTTGCCGCAACTTGACCAACTTGTTGAGCGTCATGCCCCTCGATCAGGATCTCGGTCGGCTTTGCACATGTGATCTTGATCCCGTCCGGGATAGCAAAGTCCACATCGTGGCTGTAGCCAAGGTTCAGTTTCAAAGAGTTCCCCTGAAGCTGAGCACGATAACCGACACCCTGTATTTCCAGTTCCTTTTTGAACACGTTCTGCACACCGTGAACCATGTTGGCCACCATTGTGCGGGACATGCCCCATTGCTGACGCGCCCGTTTTGATGACCCACGCGGGGTCACGGTTACGACGTTTTCACCAACCTCGATTGTCACATCGTCGGTGGCGGTAAAGCTCTGAGAGCCTTTTGGACCAGTCACTTCAACTGTCTGGCCGGAAACGGTTGCCGAAACCCCTGAAGGAAGCTCAACCGGCTTTTTACCAATACGAGACATCTGCAGA
>JAYQEA010000056.1:0-9188 GCA_038138625.1 Roseivivax sp. | reverse complement strand
CAGACCCCCTTAGAAGACTGTGCAGAGCACTTCGCCGCCAACATTGGCTGCGCGTGCGCTTGCATCGGTCATCACACCCTTTGAGGTGCTGACAATTGAAACCCCAAGGCCCTGACGAACCTGCGGAATACTATCCGTACCCATGTAGACGCGGCGACCAGGCTTTGACACCCGCTTCAGCTCGCGAATAACGGGTGTACCGTCAAAGTATTTGAGGCTGATTTCCAGCGCAGGGTGGCCATTGGCACCCGTCATTGGCTCATAACCGCGAATGTAGCCCTCGTCTGCCAGCACGTCCAAAACCCAGGCGCGCAGCTTGGATGCAGGCGTTTCGACAGTCGACTTGCCACGCATCTGTGCATTGCGGATACGGGTGAGCATATCGCCGATAGGATCGTTCATCTTATACCCTCCTTACCAGCTAGACTTCACAACGCCCGGCAACTGGCCGGTCGAACCCAACTCGCGCAGCATAATCCGCGAGATCTTGAGCTTGCGGTAGTATGCGTGCGGACGACCTGTCAGCTGACAGCGGTTGTGCAAGCGGTTTGCGGCGGAATTACGCGGCAGCTTGGCCAATTTAAGCCTTGCCTTAAAGCGCTCTTCCATAGGTTTGCTTTCGTCTGTCGCGATTTCTTTGAGCTCGGCGCGCTTGGCTGCGTATTTCGCGACCAACCGCTCCCGCTTCTTTTCGCGCTCGACCATTGCTTTTTTAGCCATGATATCGATCCCTCAGCTGTTGAACGGCATGTTGAAATGCTTCAACAGCGCTTTGGCTTCTGCATCAGTGTTAGCGGTGGTGCAGATAATAATGTCCATTCCCCAGTTTTCATCGACTTTATCAAAGTCAATTTCTGGGAAAACGATGTGTTCCTTGATACCGGTCGCATAGTTACCACGGCCATCAAAGCTTTTACCCGGCACTCCGCGGAAATCTCGGATGCGGGGCATCGCGATGCCAATCAAGCGGTCAAGAAATTCATACATCCGGTCGCCACGCAACGTGACTTTGGCGCCCAGCGGCATTTCTTCACGAACGCGGAAGCCAGCGATAGACTTCTTGGCTCGTGTGATGACCGCGTTCTGTCCAGCGATTGCGCTCAGGTCCTGCTGGGCAGACTTCGCCTTCTTGCTGTCTTTTACCGCCGCAGCACCACAGCCGATGTTCAAGACGATTTTATCCAGCTTTGGCAGCTGCATCTCGTTTTTGTACCCGAACTCTTCCATCAGCGCAGGGCGGATCGTCTCGCGATAGGCCGCCTTGAGCCGTGGGGTATAATTTGTGGTATCAAGCATCAATCACGTCCCCCGTGGTTTTTGCAAAGCGTACTTTTTTGTCGCCTTCCATGCGGAAGCCAACGCGCGTTGCCTTACCATTCGCATCAACGAGAGCAAGGTTGGACAGATCAACCGGGACAGCCATGGGGATACGACCACCCTGACTGTTCTGGCTTTGGCGCGTATGCCGGACGGCCATATTGATCCCGTCAACGACAGCTTTTCCTGCGGAGGGATTAACGGACGAAATTTCGCCAGTCTTACCCTTGTCCTTGCCAGCCAATACGATGACTTTGTCACCTTTGCGGAGTTTAGCAGCCATCACAGCACCTCCGGAGCGAGCGAGATGATTTTCATGAAATTCTTGGCACGCAGTTCGCGAACGACCGGCCCGAATATACGGGTGCCAACAGGCTCGCCCGCGTTATTCAGGATCACCGCTGCATTACGGTCAAAACGGATGGCTGTACCATCATCACGACGCACTTCTTTTGCTGTGCGTACTACAACGGCCTTGCGGACGTCGCCTTTCTTGACGCGACCACGCGGAATAGCTTCTTTCACCGACACCACAATGATGTCACCTACAGAAGCATATTTCCGTTTGGACCCGCCTAGGACTTTGATGCACTGAACTCGGCGTGCGCCGGAGTTGTCAGCGACATCCAGATTTGTCTGCATCTGGATCATAGGTTGTCTCCCGACCTTTGGGGGCTGGTCTGGTTATTTCCCCCAGGGTTTCGACTAATGGTCACTAATACCCGATTACTCGGCTATTACCTCCCAACGTTTGGTTTTCGACTTTGGCGCACATTCCTGAATGCGAACGCTATCACCAACCGAGAACTTTTCACCCTCGTCATGGGCGCGATAGTTCTTGGATTTTCGGATCGTCTTTTGCAAAACTGGGTGCTTAAAACGACGCTCGACAGACACGGTCACTGTCTGTGCGTTTGAATTCGAGGTAACTGTACCTTGCAGGATTCGTTTTGGCATATGTCGCGTTCCTTCTTATTCAGCAGCCGCTTGGGCTTTTTGGTTCAGGATCGTTTTGACGCGCGCAACATCCCGACGCACCTGCCGCATACGGGACGTGTTTTCAAGCTGGCTTGTCGCCTGCTGAAAGCGAAGGTTAAATGCCTCTTTTTTCAGGCTTACCAGCTCATCACGGAGCTGATCGGGAGTCTTTTCCCGAAGATCACTGGCGTTCATCGCCTTTTCCTTTTTGTTCACCGCCAGTAGGCCTCGGACGTTTATTCCGGGTCACCTGCGATCTGGCGAAATAAAAAATAGCGAATCTTCGCCTTCGCAAAGCCCGCTCCACCGCGCGTTTAACGAATGCATCTCTTGTGTGCAAGCCACACGTTCCAAATAATACGAGACGGTTTCACACAGCACAAAAACTATCACTCCATTATGCCTTGGCACCGCGCGCCAAGTCTCAATTTTTTCCTAATTATCAGCTCATGTGCGTGTAATAACATTTAGGAATTTTGGGAGCACCATTGCACGAGCTTTTTGTGGCTTGGCATCGCTGCATCCGGGAGGTGTTCGATCTGTGAGTGCGTCGCGTGGTGTGTCAAATGTCGAAAGGTCCGCACAGATACAGGGTATGTTTTTATCCAGACCGGTATCTCTCGCACAGGCGGCCCATGGCCCTGCCCTTGTTTAAGCGCGGTTCAATCGGATTTATCTCTACGTTAGGGACCCGGAATTATCTATCAAAATGAGCACCGTGCCCTTTTCGAGGCCGGAATGAAAGCCTCTGTCCAATCTGAGTCAATCAAGACGTCTCGCACCCAACCTTGGCATGTACCGTAACCGCCCAAAACAGGTATGCGCAGATTGGACTGCCCTGTACAAACGCCTCGCTGTCTGCGTACTGGCATCCTTTTTGCCCGCGCGGAACGGCCTACGGCACCCTCTCAGGATAAACGCAAATTATCGATGATCCTGAATGCTTGAATAACGGGCAAATCTAAGACGCCCCATTCCTGTCTTAGGCCCCAGGGACACAGGCGCGCCCACCAACGCGCGCTGGATATGTCATGCTCGTCTGAAATTGCGCCGTTACACACTGCAATGCACCTAAACGCATTAGACCGCATCACAACACAACAGTCCGACACACTTGCACCAATAAATCGACTTTTAAATCCGGCAGTCTTGGCTTTTTATGGGGCACAAAGAACTTTTTGTGAACTTATAAAAGTTATATACGTCCTCTTGTCACGAAGCCGAGCTTAAAAAACAATATGAAAATCCCGCTTAGACTGTACCGATGCTCATGCAATTATAAAGTCCGCTTTGGAAAGTCACAGTGCAGGTATTGTTTCCGGCCAACACCATTTTGGAATCGAACTTGGCCGTGGCTGATTGTTATTTTGGGATTGTTCTTGGCATTCGGTATCTGACCGATAATCTTGGTCAACCTCGACGAGGTGGTCCAGCCCAAAGGGCGCGGCGTGAACGGCTTTTGATCCAAAAGGGAATAAATATCAGGGTCATCGGACGAGAGGCCAGGACACGATATTAATGACCGGCGTTTTTGTTTTCTGCATTTTTCAATCAAGATTGAAGCATCACACAGCCATGAAAAAACGTCACTGTTTCAGCACACCCTCTTTGAGGTGGGATCGCAGCACAAGACGAATAGATCTGTTTGGGCATATATGACCACCTTGGAGTTCAGTTTCCCGCTCATTCGGACCCCCACAGTGCCCGCGTACAGTCTATGGAGGATGTTTCATCTGAACCTCCCCATGTTAACTTCAGGCTCCAACTCTTGCGTTAGCTCGGGCCTCTTGCACAAGACAGCGCACACATACGCACTGACACCTGAGATCAAACCTATGTTTGAGCAAAACTCCAATGTCTACAGGGTGGCAAAGGGCATCAGATGTGCCAAAAAGGCTATGATTTGGCAAACGACACGGCTTCTTGTTTGATGTGGAAACGTCCCGGAAGGCGCCAGTCGTGGCATGTTGCCCCGCATACCCTTAGCAGACAAGGCACATCCCTGCTCATTGGGCTGCATGAACCACCTAGTCAATGCCGCAGCACCTGACATGTTCCGGGTCAGTGATGTCAAGCGATGTGGCAACTTGGCAAGGGGTCATTTGGCCCATATCAACGCTGTATTTGCACCGCGGATCGCCGGGTGACGAGCCCGCCGCGAGGCAAATTCGGGCGTCGTTTTGGATGCTGTAGAACAGGTCATTCATCACCGCAAGCCCGCACAGGATCTATTGGGATATCACTCAGATCGCAGATTACAAGATCTGTCGATCAACGACACGGAACCGTTGGCACGGGCAAAGAGTGTGTCGGAAAATCGCTCCGTCCGTCGGCAATGTCGGAGACCCCCTATGACAATACTCTGGCAGAAACGATCAACTGCTCGTTCAAAGCCACGGTCTTGGCTGGCGCGGCCCCTGGCACCGCTTTGACGCCTGCGAATACGCCACACGGCTGAATGGGTCCGCTCGTTCAATAATCGCCACCTTCGAGGATCTATCTGGACGATCCCACCAGCCGTCGTTGAGGCAAAATTTTATACAGCTGTGGAACGGTTAGACATGGCAGCGTAACTACGAAAAACCAGCCCTGTCGACAAATCCAAGTTGTGTGAGGATACCCCCTGTTTTGTGAGCTTTGTCTTCAATTTTCGGTGGGGGCATTTATCGGATATGTGTCAGACCTTTGCGTTTGGCCCTCTGTGACACCAAGGGCCGGTATGCTGTTTGGACGGCTGGTTTCACATCGGTTCAGAGTGCTGCAAGCGCTTGAGCCCCAGGCCTGAAATCCTCTGCTGTGAACTTCGAAGTCTGTATCGCGTGCTCCTTGTCGATCGCTCACCCTGACCTTGCAGCTAGGTCGTCCCTTTTCTCCCGTAGATCTCTGATGTCATCGATATGACACCACCAAACGAATATACAACCGTCATGGTATCCGATGCCAGCAGGTGGGGGCATCCACCGCATGGGTTCAACACCCTTAATAACCTTCCGGCGGTTTTGGGGTGATGCACAAAGCCCTAAACCGAAGCGTAGCTGGGAAAAATGAGGCGAAACAATACGCGTGATCCGTTAGTCAAAAGGAGCGGTCAGATGTCAGACGATTTCACAGGGCCACCACGGGTCCGACCATCGACCTTCAGCTCTTTATGGCATTCAGTCCTGTACCGACATTTCGATAGGTATTGACCACTTTTAAAAAAATAAACTTGTAACCAGTGCTGATTATTCCAAACAAAAACAGACATAACAGGACCAACGACACATTCTTGTTTCCTTAACCAGAGAGGCTTTAACCCGATTTGCATTTTTAGGGTTGGCCAGTCACGCAACCTCTCGCATCTTTGAAAGGACAGGGTTATGTTGACCAGATGTCAGAGATCTCCCCACTTTTTGTCACCAGCCTTTATCGTGCAGCCCTGTCTGAACATGGCCCAGCCCTTGATATCGCAGAGCTTGAAAACTCCTGCCTGGTCATCGCCAGCGACGACGAAGCCGGTCAGGACTGGTGCGAGGAAAATGGCTATTTCGGATATACCAGCTATGCCTCAATTACCGATTTACCGTGGCGCATCCCTATCTTCGCAGAGCTGAAACATGTGCTTGATGCACATGTTGCAACTTTCGCACAAGAGCTTCATCTTGATCTTGATGGCCGGGCTTTGACACTCGAAGACATATGGATCAACATTTTGCCGGAAGGCGGCAGTCATTCAGCCCATATTCACCCGCATTCCGTCATTTCGGGTACGGCTTATGTTGCAATGCCAGATGGCGCGAGTGCTATTAAATATGAAGATCCCCGCCTTTCCATGATGATGGCGGCGCCGCCTCGACTGAAAACAGCGCCAAAGGCACTGCGTACCTTTCATTATGAAAAACCACACGTGGGCGATGTCCTGCTATGGGAAAGTTGGCTGCGTCATGAGGTTCCTATGAATACGACCGAAGCCAATCGCATTTCCATCAGCTTTAATTATTCTTGGACCTAAACACAGGATTTTTGCCAAATTTTAAGGTCATGCCGCGCATGTTCTGCTGGATGTATTATATCCTGTGGATAAGCCTTTTGTTTGCAGCGAACACCGGTTGGTGTGACGCATTCGCGCGCACATCAAACAGAGCAACTCTTTTCAAAAACGAACAAGATGGCTTTGTTCAACAAGACGGATCGGCGCTATTTTCATCGGTTCAAACCGCAAGACCTGAGAGGCGAAACAGTCTGTTTGTAGCGCGCGCAGCTGATGGTCTGTTTGGGTTAAGCACACAATCAAATCTCTTTACGTCATCGCCCCCCCATTTGTCGGTTGCATATAAATTACGTAATATCATCGCCAAAGCCGAGGCTGGACATGCGGGCTATGACGCGGTCCAGTACGGGGCACGTGTCTTGCCCCCCAATAAACCAACTCGCATGACGATTGGCCAGATTTTCCAGTGGATTGATGCGACACCCGGCCAACCACATGCCATCGGTCGATACCAGTTTATCCCGAAGACATTGCGCCGTCTGGTGTCTGCACTCAATTTGTCTACCAACGCGCGATTTTCCCAAAAGGTTCAGGACGACTTAGCAGATGTTCTATTATCAGAAGCAGGGTTGCACGAGGCATTAACCGGACGCCTCGAGCGAAAGGTGTTTATGCGAAACTTGGCAAAAATCTGGGCAGGGTTGCCACTTCCGAATGGGCGTTCTTTTTATGAAGGCTATGCCGGCAACCGTGCGTCTGTGAATTGGGCATATTTTAATGAAGCAATTGAACACGCCTTCGAAGGGTCCTGAACCGCAACACATCGGATCGCGCCTTACAAAAAACAAAACAAAAAGGGCCCGCAGCATCTGCCGCGGGCCCCTTTTCGATAACTGTGGTATTACCAGTCTTCGCGAACAACGATCCGGGTCTTGAGCGGGAGCTTCATCGCGGCCAGCCGCAATGCCTCGCGCGCGATGGTGTCATTGACGCCATCAATCTCGAACATAACACGTCCAGGTTTGACCTTTGCCGCCCAATAATCAACGGAACCCTTACCCTTACCCATACGAACTTCGGTAGGTTTGGAGGTTACCGGAAGATCCGGGAAGATGCGGATCCAAACGCGTCCCTGACGTTTCATATGACGCGTCATCGCGCGGCGCGCAGCTTCGATTTGACGGGCGGTCACACGCTCGGGTGTGATCGCTTTCAATCCGTAAGTGCCAAAATTAAGATCAGATCCACCTTTTGCTTCGCCATGGATCCGGCCCTTGAACATCTTACGGAATTTCGTGCGTTTAGGCTGTAGCATCGCGCTTACCTCCGGTCATCGCGGCGGCCGCCACCAGCACCACGAGGGGCTGGGCCGTCCTGCAGCTCTTGGCTCTTGCGATCCCGCGCTTGGGGATCATGTTCCATGATCTCGCCTTTGAAGATCCAGACCTTGATACCAATGATCCCATAAGGGGTCGAGGCCTCGACGCCTGAGTAGTCGATATCGGCGCGCAACGTGTGCAAAGGCACCCGTCCCTCACGATACCATTCCGTCCGCGCAATCTCGGCACCGCCCAAGCGGCCAGCGACGTTGACCCGGATACCCAAGGCCCCCATACGCATGGCGTTTTGGACAGCACGTTTCATTGCCCGGCGGAAAGACACCCGACGTTCAAGCTGCTGGGCGATGCTTTCGCCAACGAGCTGAGCATCCAGTTCAGGCTTACGCACTTCCACGATATTCAAGTGCAGCTCGCTGTCTGTCATTGCGGCAAGCTTTTTACGCAGGCTTTCAATGTCAGCGCCTTTTTTGCCGATAATGACCCCTGGACGCGCAGTGTGAACAGTCACACGGCATTTCCGGTGGGGACGCTCGATGATGACGCGCGCGATGCCCGCCTGTTTGCATTCTTCATGGATGAATTCGCGGATCGCGATATCTTCCAAAAGCAAATCACCATAGTCTTTGGTATCGGCGTACCAGCGGCTGTCCCATGTGCGGTTGACTTGCAGACGCATGCCGATTGGATTGGTTTTGTTACCCATTAGGCTTGCTCCTCAACCTGACGCACCTTGATGGTGAGCTCTGAAAACGGCTTGATGATGCGACCAAAGCGCCCACGAGCACGCGGGCGACCACGCTTAAGCGTCAGGTTCTTACCGACATAGGCTTCCGCAACGATCAATTCGTCTACATCGAGACCATGATTGTTTTCCGCGTTCGCAATTGCAGACTGAAGACATTTCTTCACATCAACAGCAATACGTTTTTTGGAAAACGTCAGGTCGGTCAACGCCTTGTCGACCTTCTTGCCACGGATCAATCCAGCAACCAAGTTGAGTTTTTGCGGGCTTGTACGTAGCATCCGCAACTTCGCCATAGCTTCATTGTCAGCCACGCGGCGGGGGTTCTTTTCCTTGCCCATGACTTATTTCCGCTTCGCTTTTTTGTCCGCTGCGTGACCGTAATAGGTCCGCGTCGGGGAGTATTCACCAAACTTCTGGCCGATCATGTCTTCGCTGATCGTCACAGGGACATGCTTTCGGCCATTATATACGCCGAACGTAAGTCCGACAAATTGTGGCAGGATCGTCGAACGACGCGACCAAATTTTGATGACTTCATTGTTACGACCCGAATCACGGGCTTTCTCGGCCTTTTTGAGGACATAGCTGTCGACAAATGGGCCCTTCCAAACAGAGCGTGACATGGATTACCGCCCCTTCTTTTTGGCGTGGCGCGAGCGAATGATCAGCTTCTGCGAGGCCTTGTTGGTGTTACGGGTGCGCTTGCCTTTGGTTGGCTTACCCCAAGGTGTCACTGGATGACGACCACCTGATGTCCGGCCTTCACCACCACCGTGCGGGTGATCGATCGGGTTCATAACCACACCACGAACGCTTGGACGTTTGCCCATATGGCGGA
>JAYQEA010000055.1:0-23612 GCA_038138625.1 Roseivivax sp. | reverse complement strand
TACTTACTCCATCCCAAATCAGGGACGTGACCGGAAGTATCTACAGAGGCTGTACATATCTAAAGAGACGGCTACCTTTCATTTACCTCGGGGTTTTCCTCTTCATTTCGGTATTGAACCAAACCGGCCCTGATTCTTAATATATTTGCAGCCAAAATATGCACGCTTGGTTTGATGGTGTGTTTTGCACCGGACTTGTTGCATAAACACTTTGGGGGGAGATTTCTATGCGGACCAAAGTGGTCATAATCGGGGGCGGACCTTCGGGTCTGTTGTTAGGCCAGTACCTCACGAATGCTGGCATTGATAACATTGTGTTGGAACAGAAAACCAAAGAATACGTGCTTGGTCGTATTCGTGCGGGTGTGTTGGAAACGGGAACCGTAAAGCAGCTGCGGGACTTAGGTTTGGGTACGCGGATGGACGTCGAGGGATTTGTTCATGATGGTACCGTTATTTCTTTTAACGATGAACAGATCCGTATTGATTTTGCCCGGCACACGAAGACTGCCGTTATGGTCTATGGACAAACCGAGCTGACAGCCGATCTTTACGCAGGACGCGAGGCAGACGGCGCCGAAATAATTTATGAAGTTTCCGACGTGGAAATTGAAGACCTCTCTGCTGACAATCCCCGAGTCGCGTTCACCAAAAACGGCAAGCGTTGTCACATCAGCTGTGACTATATTGCGGGCTGTGATGGATTTCATGGTGTTAGTCGGCAGGCCATTCCGCAAACGGCACGCCGAGAGTTTGAAAAAGTGTATCCTTTTGGGTGGCTGGGGATCTTGTCTGAAACCAAACCGGTTCATGACGAACTGATCTACGCAAATTCTGATGCGGGTTTTGCGCTGTGTTCTATGCGGAATGCAAACCTGAGCCGGTATTATATTCAGTGTGACATCACGGATGACCCAAGGGCTTGGCCTGATCCATTGTTTTGGGATGCGCTTCGCAAACGTATCCCCGAAAAGTTTGCTGATACGATTGAAACAGGTCCATCGATTGAGAAGTCCATCGCGCCATTACGGTCGTTTGTATGCGAACCGATGCAATGGGGGCGATTGTTTTTATGTGGTGACGCCGCCCATATCGTGCCGCCTACAGGCGCAAAGGGTCTAAATTCAGCAGCAAGTGATGTTTATTATCTGGCAGATGCTTTAATGAGATTGTATCGCGACAAAGATCTGGCGGCAATTGAGAGCTACTCCGCACGTGCGCTTAGTCGCGTGTGGAAAACCCAACGTTTTAGCTGGTGGATGACCAGTTTATTACACCATTTCCCCCATCAGTCAGAATTTGAATTAAGGATGCAATTGGCTGAAATTGAGTTTTTAAAGTCGAGCGAACAGGCACAAGCCGTTTTGGCACAAAACTATGTGGGCTTACCCTACTGAAATATGCCACGGCGTATCGAAGATCTATCTTGGTTATAGCCAACAGAGATTTGAACGGGTTTGCGAAACGGGGGGCATGTGTGCCGAATGCAGTCAGACTGATTTATGGATCTGTTGGGCTTTTGGGTCTGCTGGACGTGTCACGTTCCCATAAATCTATGGCTTGGGGGGGCTCAATCGATACCAAAAGCCGTATATAAAGGCTGATAGAGACGTATAAAACAAATGCCGGCCAAAGGGCCGGACGTGTAGATACCTGTGACGCAATCTGCCTTATTGACGCGGACCCTGCGCGTGAGGTTGTCGAAATACCCATCGATTCAAGCTGGCGGGTTCCACGCCGGATCCGTCTGCGAATTTTTATCAAGCTTGCCATTGTGCGAGGGGCGCGGACATCGAATGTGCAGGAGGGTACATAAACGCGTTCGCTTGGGCCCAGACTACGCGAGACATATTCGTCATCTGCGATTACCTTTGGCAGCGGAAATATTCGAGCAGTGGCTGTTGGACCAAGTGCCCAGAGCCCGCCAAATTTGCCCCTTTCAAAATATGGGTTCAGTTGCCAAATTTTGTAGAATGATCGTACTGCCCGCGAGCAGCCGGTCAGATCTACGCGCATCCGCCCACAAGCGCCCTGTGCCTGCCCGGCATGGATCGGGGTAATCAACGCATCCACATGTGCGGCTGAAACAGACAGATCTGCGTCTAGGCAAACGATCACAGGTGACTGTGCTTTTGCAAATCCGAGATTCATTGCATTTGTTTTGCCGCCCTTTGGTGTTTCAATGATCAAGGCCTTTGGGTACGCCATTCGAGCCAATTGAGCGGTGTCATCAACGCAGGCATTTGCAATGACGATGATCTGAAAATCCTCAGTATTCATATTGCGGGTAAGGTCTCGCAATGTTCGTGTGATGACGTTGGCTTCGTTATAGGCAGGAATTAAAATTGTAGCCTTCATTCAGGACGGCTTTCAAAAATGAATTCTCGGACCGCCGCTAAAAGTTCTGGGTCGGCATCTGAGCCTAACGTTCCGGCTTTGGCATCAGTGTTCGACCAAGTTTGAACAAAGTGATCCAAAGCTCTGATCAGGTCGTCATGGGTGTCAACGCGCTGTACATTTTGGAGATGCGCCATTTTTTCTGCCGTAGCCAATTGATGATCATTCCGATGTTCGCCTAGATCGGCGCGGCGGGGCATGATGACGATCGGTTTTCCTACTTCGGCGGTCGTAATTATTGTGCCCATACCGGCGTGACTGACGATTAAATCTGCGGCGAAAAAGCGTTGATCATAGGGTTTTGGTTTCAGACGGGTATGAGTTTCACCCCTCCCGAAGTCTTTGGCCGTCAGCTTTGTATCGCCAACCACATAACAAATCTCTATGTCGGGATGTTTGGAATGCCATTTCGCCACCGTGCCTATCAAGCGATCAAAAGGCAACTGGGTGCCGACAGTAACAAAGATATTTGGGATGCGGGTCATAAAACACTCTTATGATATTCTGCCCCTGTGGCTGCGGCAACCTCGGGCCACTGGCTCAAGGTGCGATCTGCCTTTCCTAAGGCGAGCGCGCCAGCTTTTGAAAGGTTTTCTGCATTTGCAATGCTGTCGATGAACATGCCACGCCCACCAAAAATTTGTGCAAAGCGTATCGCGAAATACCCTCCTGCGGCACCAGTAGAGACAACAACATCTGGCCTCACGCGCAGAATAATCCAGAATAAGATCAATGCAGAAAGGACCAGCTTTAGCTTTGTGTCACGGTTGGCATCGGGAAACCAATGGAATGGAGCAGGGTTTACTTGTCTGGCGCTGTCACGAACCGTTGACGCATAATGCAAATCTGCCCCGTCAAATGCACGGCGCAACCTCAAAAGCTGAACCCAATGCCCCCCGCCAGATGCAACGGCAAGTACACGGGGCGGACGGGAAGAAGTCATTCAGTTTTCCTTTGCTCCAAAACATCTTGATAGAGTGACACAAGCTGTTTGGCTTTTAAATGCCACAGGCCGTCCCGTTCAACTTTGGCACGCGCACCCTGCCCAAGAGCGAGCCTACGGTCTGGTTTATCATAAAGAGCGCGGATCGCGTCTGCGATATCTAAAGCATATTGTTCAGGGTTTGTGACCGGAATGCGAATGCCACAGCTGTCGTCGATGATCCATTCAGGGCCACCCCGCAAAGCTGTAATGACGGGCAGACCCCACCGCATTGCTTCGTACAGAACACCTCCCGCCGGTTCGCGAAAAGATGGAAAAGCAAATACATCATTTTCAGGATACAGGGCCTCCACTTCTTGGCGCGGTATTCGACCCAGAAAACGGCACCGATCTGCAACGCCAAGACGATCGGCCTCGGCTTGGGCCAAAGCGATTTCTTCGCCAGCGCCGGCACTGGTCAATGTCACTCCGGGTAGATCTTTTAAATGTGCAAGAGCCCGTACGACATCGCGTAATCCTTTGGTTCGTACGCCTCGTCCGACATGTAGCAGGCGTAGTTTTCCAGGTTCAGGTGTGCGGTTGACGTGCGGTGCCAGCGCCTCAATGCCCAATTCAAGCATTGGTTCAAAGCGTTTTAATGGAATATCGCAAAGGAGTTGTTGCATATAAGGTGCAACACCAAGGATCATATCGGCCTTGCTGTAAGACGAACGTAGCCAAGGATCGTTACGAAACCTCCAACCATCGATTTTTCGAAGCTGGGTGAACAAAGGGGCTGCACCCGCTTCGGCCTTGAATTCTAACGGAGTGGTCAGCGCTCCTCCTAATGGTCCTATGACATAAGGCGTATCAAAATGGCGAAATGGACAAGGGTAGCGCGCGGCCTGCGGCAACAGCATATGGGCAAGGTCAAATTGGTTAGCTTCAGTCTGCATAAGCCGTCGCACATGTTTTGCAAAAACAGGATAGGCTGGTTTGAGCATGGCATTTAGCCGTTCGTGTGTACGGGCCCAGGCTGGTTCCGGCCATGTCACGACCCTGACATGAGGTAATTGTTGCGCCAAAGGCGTGCGTTCGGGGCGTTCAAAACTCGCGACGGTAAGGTCGCATAGCTTACCAAGCGCTTCTGCCCATTTGAAGCCGGATTGAGTCTCACCAACATCGGTGCCATCGATGATCGGTGCAGCAAGAAGGAGTTTCATAAGTCGCATCCTCTTACCGAAACATTGTCAGGCCAAGTTTGGCCAAAATCGATCAGCACCCGTCGGAAATGCTTCGCCCGTGTTGCGGCGTTTTTCCAAAAAAGCTGTGCAAAGCTCCAATAGAGAGCGCGGGACAGGTTGAAGGCAGCCAATAAGAGCCAGCAAAAAACAGCCCCCCAAAATCCAAAGTGCCTGCGGTGAAGTCTCACTGTAGCACTTGTCAGCATCACATCACGCTTGTGGTTTAGCTTTTTGACGGACCCTCCCCCAAAATGCGTGATCTCGCCTACAGGGGCAAACATCAGGCTCCAGCCAGCGTTTTGAAATCTGCGACACCAATCGGTTTCCTCACCGTAGAAAAAGAATTGTTCATCCAATATGCCGACCTCTTGCATGGCTTTGTCGCGTACCAGCATGTAACACCCTGACACAACATCGACCTCTCGCGTATCGCGGCGCGCCCATCGTGTCATCTGATACCGATCGAAAAAAGCAGGTCCAGGAATTCTCCAAAGACCGCTGGTAAGCAATGCCAGATTCAGAAGGGTTGGAAATCTGGAACAGGTAATTTGCAAACTGCCGTCCGTATTCAAGACCCTGCATCCCATAACGGCGACCTTTGGGTTGTCATCAAGAAAGGCAACGCTCGCGCTGAGCACATTGCCATGCACCAAAGTGTCGGAATTCAATAACAGATGATGGCGCGCACGTGCCAACCTGAGCGCCTGATTATTGGCTGCCGCAAAACCTCGGTTTTCGGTATTGGTGATCAGATAGACTTGTGGAAAGTCATGGGTTACCATTTCGACACTGTCGTCATCCGAGGCATTGTCGACAACCCAGACCTCGGTTTTAAGTGCGCCCAGTCCACTGTAGACGCTATTTAAAACATCGCGCAGCATATCGCGTGTGTTCCAGTTTACTATCACAATCGATAGATCGGCTTGCGCGCGCGCAGGATCTGGAAGTTGGATCAAAACAGGGTCTCCTTCGGGCGGGGGGACATAGGCCGCGGGGCAGGCATCCCGCGTCTCGTTTGGCCGGACTTTTGGGGCAACCGTTTCATAGTCCCGCGGCCAGTTTCGTAATCTTCAGGACGTGGGTTGGTATCATACATCCAGACGCCAGATCCGATCAGAAAGGCGAATAACACAAACAGTGCATTCCAAAGGTGTACGGTCGCCGCTGCAACAGTAATTCCGAATAGGGTAAAGGCCCATGCGTGGCGTGCGTCTAACCAGTTTTGTGGTAACCGCTTTCGGCTTCCTATCAAAAACAGTAATCCAAACATCAGTGCGACCAGCATAAACCATGCGGGCAGGCCGTACCGTACCGCTATCAACAGCCAAAAGTTGTCCATACTGTCCGACATCCATGGTGCCCGGACCCAATCGCCGAGGCCAATACCAAAGATGGGATGCCTTGCGACCTCGGCAGTACCATAATTCCAGATATTGATGCGGTTATAGGCGGACTGGGTTGAAAACGTAAAATGTGAGATGAACACATGGAAAGGTGTTCGATTGCTTAACAAGTCGATGCTGAAGTATGTTGCAAGAAACATAGCGAATAAAATCTTCCAGCGGGCTGCAAACCCCTTCAAGACGCGTTCCCAAGTGACAACAAATATTTGTGCGATCAACACGACATATGGACCGCCGGATGCGGATAAAAAGGTGGCAATGCACACACCGAGGGTCATGACAAACCCTCGAAAATTCATCAAATTCCGTTTTTGCACGACGTAGAAAGCCATTGAAAATGCAGCCGCTGAAAACACGCCGTACAGAATGGGATGGTCAAATGGACCAAACGCCCGTTCCAGCCCCATGCGTTTGTCAATGTAGGGTGCGCGTGGCCCTCCTGTGACAGAGGCAAAAAAATCATGCAGGATGTGCTGTCCAGTCAGAGCCTCAGGGATGGTAAAGATCAACAAAATGACCGTTATCCCTACAAAAACGCGGGCAAAGGCAAAAAAATCACTGCACGACCGAATATAGAGACGACCTAAAAAATAAGCTCCAGCAAATTCGACAACATAGATCCCCCCGGATTCAATACCCTGCGCAAGGCCTCCCCATTTTATCAAGGCGAGTGTTGCCCAAATCGAATGACCAAACACCAGTATATCAAAAGTGTTTAACTTGCCTCGATTACCTTGCAGAAGATCCACCATCATCGGCAAAAACATGATGATTAGAACGATCCGATAAACCGAAAGACGTAAACCACCTGCATTAATTGAAATCGATGTCGGCAACATCATTCCGATGAAAAACAGGATGACAATCAATGGCACACCCAGAAATTTCGGGGTCCTTTCATTGGGATCTTTGGCTATGCGTGGCATTGATCAGTTTGTCCTTGGGCGCACGCGTCGGGCCCAATGCAGGGCAGGGCGTTCGATCAATATCCAGCTAAGGTAGGCCAGGGGCAGCGTGGCCAGAACGCTCACCATCGCTAGGCGAGGAGCCGAAAGGCCGGGTAAAAGACTGATGCAGGCCTGCGCTACGGGCCAACCGTGGATATAAATGCCGTAAGACAGGTCAAGTGACATTTCAATATTTGGCAAAGTGTAAGCCAGTAGCAGCACGATGAGAGCCAAAGCCCACACAAGTGTCCAGGCCCCCATTGGTAAGTAAGCAGCGATCGCTAGCAATATCACTGTGCCCAGCCAACTGAGACGTCCGAGAAAAATGTGTTTTTGATATCGCCATGCGATGTGACCCAGCGCAAAGGCAAATGCCAAAGGCGCTAAAACATGCAGCCTGTAGGCCAGAGAGGGGACCTGCAGAGCGACAAAGATGGCGATTATTGCGGCTATGCCTCCTGCCATCCGCAACCCAAAATACCAATGACGGACCCAGATAAGCATTGCACAGCATATGTAGCACACCACCACATAGAACAGCGTCCACAAAGGGCCATTGACGGCACCCGGGTAGGGAACGTCCGCCCACGCTCCGGTCAGAGTATGCTGGATAGACACAAGCGATAACCCACGCAGGACATACAAAGCCACTTCACCTGGGCGCGCTGTGCTTCCGAATATGATTGCCAATCCGGCGCTGATCAAAAGGGCGACCGCCAGTCCTGGCCAAATGCGCACTATCCGTGCCTGGATAAAACGGGACTTGTTATTTGTCCAACGGTCTGCGCTTTGAGAGATCAGCAATCCTGAGACAAAGAAAAAGATCAAAACGGCTGATCCACCCAGAGATATGCCAAACAAAGACACCAGTGGTTCTATTGTTCCGGGACCTTCAGCCAAAGGCCATGCATGGCTGACCACCACTGCAATTGCAGCCACAGCACGAAGCGCATCCAGATTATTTTTGCGACCGCTATTCAATGCGTCATGAAGGGTCATCGTGCGGACTCTCTGCAAATATCATCTGACCGAATTGTCACCTTTCGATGCAGCTTCAAACGGAATATCCGTTTTAGGGCACCGGCAACGGACTGAAGTTTGGCTTTGAAAGACAAATGTGTCAGCCAAGGTCGGAACGTCGAAAGTCCTTTGTCATTCGGGACAGGCAGACCAGTCAAACGCATGGCCAAGCGCCGCCCCCAAACGGCCCCTCGTGTGTCCAACAAATTGGGTTGCGCCCGTGCTATGACGTCCCGCGATGCCGGAGTTGTGTTGATGACGCCCGCTTCTATCGCCGCACGAATGATACGTTCACCTTTGGCTGTGCGCGCAATTATTAAAGACTGGCCATCATCCAGGTCGCCTTCTGGTGGATTGTGCCACGGATCACCCACAGAAATATCTGCAAATTCTCCGGTATGATCCGCGCAGATCCGGCAGCGCCAGCGACGTTCGGCTTGTAGGATCCTACCCCAGCCTTCGGCATAGGGAATACCAAGGCTGTCGTGTGCTGACCCATCCGGCATGGTGTAACGGGCTTGCATCAGACCGGGCCATCCCTCACCACGATACCGTAGATCGGTGAGTTTGGCCTCAATCGGAACCTCAAGGCGGTCCAGAAGTTTATTGGTTGCGTTCAGATTGGGCGCACCGGCACAGAATATTGCAATGGTAACTGCGAGGTGGTCTGCCAAAACGGGATCAATGGACGCCGCCTTGGTCATACTTGCAACATCACAGGGCTTACCGATGAAAGCGATTGGAACATCACTATTGCGGATTTGGCCTAGCAACTCGGCTGGGCTGGCTTGAGCATATCGACTGCCGGCGGCGGCAAGTAAACCATCCCTATCCGAGGAGATCACACTTTGGTTCAGGCGTGGATCCTGTTTGTTTGCGGTTATATGTGCAACACCACCTGCTTTGTCGCTTTGGAGCATAAATAGAGCAAGAGCGGTGCCCGCCCCACCAGATGATCCACGGTATCGGATCTCAGGGTCCGCGGCGTGACCCTCCCAAGCGGCCAAAACCGGTCCCCAAGTCTGATCAAGCTGATCACGCGCGGGTAGGTTGGTGTGGTTTGCCCCAGCACCCGCACAAACCGAGATCGCCTTTTGACTGGCAGACAGCCCATCAGATGATTGTTGGACCACGGGGCGTCGGCCATTTACGGGGTCATCCACCATGGTGATAAAGTCGGGAACCAACCCGGCACAAGCACCGCATCCGGTGCACATCTGGGATGCTACCACATGGGTGATCGGATCTATCTGAATGCGGGGCATCGTTAGGTTCCTTTTGACCTTTGGCCAGCGAGTTGCGGCCGCAGCAATGTTATTGCGCGAACCGATGCAGCAGCTTCGCCAATTGCAGCCATTACAGCAAGGCTTGCCAGCGGTGCACCAGCTATTGCACATCCCAAAGCGGGCGCCACAGCTCCTGCACGCCACAAATTAGAGCGCGCCGGATCTGCTGTGCGCCCGGTGACGACTGCAAGTTGTGATAGCGGCGTACGCAGGATTCGAGCGGCAGCCGCTGCGCCAAGGAACCACAAAAGGATCGGAGCCGTTACAAAGCTGGCGCCATAAACCCAAGGAATGACAATACCCGCTGTCAGCCCATAGCCTACGAAAAAAATGATGGAAATCAGACTGTAGAACAATAATATGCGCGGCACCATGTTGGTTAGTAAACCCTTGTCTCGGGCGATGCGCAGCCTGGGTGTCAGTAGTGATCCGGCGGCGCGGCCAATGATTTGAGCCGGCAGCATCGCCAACTGTAGGGCCACTGCGTAGATTGCTACGTCGCTCCACGTGTAAAAGCCTGCAACGATAAGTCGATCGGCCTGAAATGTGAGAAACATAAGAACCGCATTTGCAACCAGTGGTGCGCCAAAATTCAAAACCCGCTTTAGGCTCGAGCGGTCAAACCGTACAACAAATTTGCGTTGGGCAATAACGTGGCTAAGTGCGACCTGAGCAACAGAATGGCCCAAAAAGATACCAACAATCGCGCGGTGATCGCCCCAGGCAAATGCCATGACTGGGGTCAGGGCAAGCATCACCAATGCCCCTCCACCATCGACGATAGCAAGACCGCGATATCTGAAACTACGTTCCCATCTGCGATAATCAAGGTGCATGCCAGCGCGTACCAAGGGAACCAAAGCTAGCGTACAGTAGCTGATCATGGCAGGGCCATCCGTTAGCAGTTCCGCAAATGGAAGAGCTAGCAAAAACAGAAAAAGGCTCATGAACAAGCCACGCACGATTATGGCGCCTTGCAAATTCGCCTGAAGCAGCTTGGAATTGCCATCAGACGATACGCTCATCAAACGTTCGATTGATAGATCGCCCACCATTTCGACCAACCGAAGCGAAAGTGCCAGCATCATGGCGCGGCCCAATTCATCCGCGCCTAGAATCTGTGCCAAGAATATGGATCGGCCAAAGGCTGCCACTTCGTTCAAAACAGGCACGGTTAGCGCAGTAAGCCGTCCAAATTTTGTTGGGGATCGTGCCATTCAATCAATTCGCCCGAGTAGCGGCTGCTATGGTATCCATTTGATGCGACGCTGCCTTTTTTACTGATGGCAACACAGATGCAAGACGGTTTCGTAGATCGGCACGCCCCGCAACAGATGACCGCACAGCGTCGTAAAGATCTGAGGCCGTCAATTTGCGTAGATCAGCAACTTCTTCTCCGATCCCACATTGTGCAAACGTGCCATAAGCTTTGTCGGAATATCCAAGCCCCAGCGTTGGTACGCCTGACGAAAATGCGCCAATCGTGGCGTGCATCCGCGCACCGGCGAACCAATCCAGTCGCGCAAGCACCCACTTTAGTTCAGTTGCGCTAAGGTCTTGCGGTAGCACTTCGACACGGTGACTGCGGTTGCCCAATCGCAGCTTTAATTCCTGAGCTGCTGTGAAGTCACTTTCTGGATCACCCTCGGGACGCTGAACATGGCTGATCAGTAGCAGTCGTATGTCAGGATCACTGTCCAATATTGCATTCGCGGCTGCATCAATTTGGGAATCATGTCGATCTGCCAAGCCGTAATGATCTTTTTGTTCCAGCGCTTTATAACACAAAAGTCCTGAGACATTCAGCCCCGCGAGCGGTGCGTCCCGATCAGCATCCAGCCAATGTGTAATTGGTTCAGGCAGGGCTTGTGTGGGTCGTGTAAGTGGTAGCAGCGTCGCCATATCCGGCCCAAGATGGTGCCGTTCGGGATCAAAATCACGGCCCAATGCGTCGCGGACAAAATCAAAGCTATGCGCATCACGCAAAAAAATTGCCTTGGCACCGCGAAGGATGTCGACAGCTTTTGCATGCATTACGCGATCTTTGAATGGCCCTAGTTTTTGTGGCAACAATATCAGAGGGATATCATTGTCCAAAGCCAGTCTTTTGGTCAGCTCCATCGATTGGAATCTGCGGGGGCCATACAGATCCGTAAAGCTGTCGCCTCCTGATACGTCCAAAATAGCGCGTGATTTTGCGATGATACGGGCAGATGGGCTGAACGCCCCGCCAAATCGGGCCTGAATGCGAACATTTCGTAGATTGTCCGCGCGCCATAAGCGACGTGAATTGGTCAGGCCAAATCGGGTTACATCCACCTTGCCATCCCCAATCTGCCATGTTTCAGAACGACACCCGCGTCCATGGTCCGCAACTGCAATCTCGTTTAGCCCACGTGTGGCAAGGCCTGACACTGCCGCAAGACAGAGAGCGCTAACACCCTTGTTTCCGGTGTCTGGGGCTGCATTTAAGATCGTGTACATTGTTTGAAGTCTCTTTCGCAGGATATCGCATCAGGCATTTTGGGTCTGGTGAACCGCTTGTGCTTTTTTGACATTTGGTTTCACTCTTAAAAACAGGAAAACTGGCTAAACCATGGCATGCAACATATATTATCTACCGAATATGAATATCCTGAAACCTGCAAGGGCAGTCCTGCACAGACTGACCCTTATGTTTTTGGCCTTAATTTTCGCGCTGAGTGCAGATTTGATGTAAAGCGTTAAGTCAAACAACCCCAAGGTGTGCGGCATCAGGTAATTTCGACGTTATCTTGTATAGCAGCCTTATCCTAAGGTAGCTGCAGAGATGCATGTGGGGAAATTTATGATCTTATGAGGCGTTTATCGATTTTAAGCATAGCGGTTCCAAAGAGGTAATCCAAAATAGATCAATGTGCAGTGTGGTCGGAAAGCTTGACCGATCCCAGGCGTCATTCCCGAAATAAAAAAGCTGTTTAGGTGATCTGTGTGTATGGCGCGGTACTGTTATTTGAGGCGACTGGCGTAAATAACACTGATTCCCAATACAGGGGTGATGAAAATTAGCGCCGTTTTTAAACCCAATGCATCGGATGCAAACCCTATGATTGGCGGGCCTATCAAAAACCCCAAAAGTGCTCCGAAAGTCATGATCGAGACATTGCGCGCCTGATGCTGAGTTGAAAGGCGGGCAGTGGCACTGATTGCGAGTGGAAAGATAGTTGCGACACCCAGCCCTACAAGCGCAAATCCTACCAGAGCCATCAACATATACGTTGCATTGACAAGAATGAATATACCCAAGATAGACAGGCACAGTCCTGATCGCGCCAGTGTCACAACACCAAACTTGCGCGCACACCAGTCGCCTGAAAATCGGGCCAGCGTTACCATAGCGACGAAACTGGTGACCGCTAGACCATCATTTGGACTGCCTCCCCAAGGCGCTTCGTTCATGTAAACTGTTGCCCAGTCGTTCATGGCACCTTCTGCAAGTGTTGCGCCAAAGACGACCGCGATAATTGGAAATATCCCTTTCGGGATCCGTGAACCTGTTGATGGTAAAGATGCAGTGGGGTCCGCAGAAAGATCTGGTGCCGCCCAACTGCCTATGACCAGAATACTGACGGCCATCAGACCGCTTAGAACAAGGACGTCTTGTGCGGCCAGATTGAGGCCTGCCAATTGCACCGATACCAAGCTGCCAATCATAACACCCAAGCTCCAAAAGCCATGCGCCCTATTCATGATTTGGATCAGAAATATCTTTTCAATTTTTGCAGCAAAGACATTTAATGCGACTTCCGTAAAGGCAAACACAGCCCCTAGTAACACCAGAGCAATAAAGAGCGTTGTCTGATTGGTTGCGAGACTTGGCGAGATGCCCACGACACCCATGACGGGAAATGCCCATAGAAAGGCCTGCCTTGAACCAATACGATCAATAATGCGACCAGCGAAATAAAGTGTGGGTAATAATCCAACGGGCATGCCAATTAAGGCCAGCGAGAGTTCGGATTTGGTTAAATCAAGACTGGTCTGGATCTCGGCAATACGTGCCAGCCAGACCCCAAGCTGTATGGGTTGGGCGAAAAATAGCAGCATGCAAATACATACAGTGCGCCGAACAGTGATTGATTGCCTGTCTGTTGACTGTATCAACCAAAGCACGAAGAATTCCAGCGCCAATTCATTGCGGATAACAAAGTGCAGAGCCTCGTTGATGCAAGCTGAAACTTTTGATGATTTACTTCATCTGTGTGACACCATCCTTTTGTTGCAATGCCAAAAATACGAGGGGTGATCATTGGCTGAATTTCAGTATCGCTTGTGGTGAATTCCGACCAAAACGTTCCCTGTACGCCGATAATTCGATCTGCAATCGACGGATCTGGAATGACTGTCCAGTTTACTGTATCCTCAAGACTGATAAAGGCTGCCCATGCAGCCCCCCAATCATCCGGCCTGCCTGTATGGGCCATGTCCAAATAGACATGCTGTGCGGGGCACATGACAATATCGTAACCATTTTTAGCAGCCGAAATACCGGCGGCTTGACCTGTCCAACTGAACAAGACAGCTCCGTTTCCAATACCACCGTTTTTGCCGCGCGCGGCCTCTTCCCATGCTGCGGGGCGAATACCTTTTTCCTTTAATCGGGAAGCAAATCTGGCCAAAGACCAGCCCTGCACATCGTCGGTCGTTTGTAAATCATGATCACGTTTAAGCGCCGTCACGGCAGGCGAGCCAGCCCATGTGCCTTCGGGCAGTTCGTCAGCCCCCAAGTGCAGCATTGAAAATGGAAAAATATCAGCGACTTCGTCAGTGATTGCCTCCATTAATGCCCATGTGGCTGGCATTGCTGGGTTTAAAACGTTTTTGTCATAGCCCTGAACGCTTTGCTCTAGCCCAATGTCATTGGGGTCGCGTGTTTCAGGAAAGGCCCGTGCAATCGCAAGTGCATGTGCAGGGAATTCGACCTCGGGCAGCACCTCTATATGATATTGCGATGCGTGTTCGACAATGTCTTTTGCCTGTTCGATGCTGTAGCTTCCGCCAGCCTTGACACCGCCCCCAAAGACCCCCGGTATCAACTGATTTTCGCCCCGCCAACAGGTTTTTTGCCACAGCGATGGCACGCAGTTGACCTCAAGCCGAAAGGCTTCGTCATCGGAAAAATGCCAGTGGAACCGGTTGAGCTTTAGCAGGGCCATCAGGTCGATCAGCTGATGAATTGTATCGGGGGCAAAGAAATGACGGGCGCAATCAAGGTGCTGTCCACGCCAGCCGAAACGCGGTTGATCTGTGATCAGTCCGCAGGGCAGGGACCGGTTATGCGTTGAGCGCAACATCAATAACGATATGCCGGCATAATGTGCCCCGACCGGGCCACCATAATGAACGATGATCCGATCGGTCCGAATATCTATGCGATACGCATCGTTGTGCAGGTCAGGGTCCGGGTGCAGCGCTGTACTAATGCCATCTTTGTTAAAAAACGAAGGCAGATTGCAGCGACGGGCAAGGGTTTCAACACCTGCCCACAAATCATCGTGCAAGGCCACACCATTGAAATCTAGCTGACCTTCTTTTGGCTCCCACTGCATGGGGTCTGGTATCAGACAAAGATCCTTGGGGGGCGTGCTTTGCTGTTCTGGGCCTGGAGCGACTCCTGCCGGTAATACGGGCAACGTGATGATCCCAGTTTCGGTGCGTAGATAGCTGCCAAGAGGTAACCACGCCCTATTTACAGGACGAAAGTCCGGATTGGCATATTTCAAAACCAGCGCATGTGGGACGCCTGCACGTAAGTTCGGCAGCTGCACTTCTGCGTAGCCGCCATCGCTGTGGATCAATGTGCAACCTGTGCCGCTTGCCGGTGGCGCCATCAGGGAAAAGCACAAAACAGGTGCATCCAAGTCCGTGTCTGTGCAGATGGTGCACCTAATGTCAGAACCCTCCACCTGCACATCCCACGCCACATCAATCATTCTGATGGCTCCAATTTCAATTCAGAGACAAAGTCATACATATCGGATCGATACAGACCCGTTGTTAATTCAACGATCCGTCCATGGGGTAGAAAGGCGGTTCTTTGGATGCTTAGAACCGCGTCGCCCGGGTTAAGCTTCAGGTGATCGGCGTCTTGGGGCATCAGGTTGGTGGCGCTGACGCGTTGGATTGCGCGCACTGGCGCGCGGTCGTTTGCCCGTAACACCTCGTAAAGAGACGTTCCAACAACCTCGGGGTCTGGTAAAATATCAGCAGGCAGAGTGGACGTTTCTATCGCCAACGGAGTTCCATCCGCAAAGCGCAGACGTTTTATACGCGCCACGCGAGACGATGGTGTAAGGCCCAATATAAGAAACTCGCTTCGATCGGGCATGAACAGCCCCCGCTTTAGAATTTCCGACGATGGTGTCTGGCCTCGCATTCGAATGTTTTCGGTAAAAGAGACCAGCGAGGACAAAGATTGTTCGAGCTTTGGTGAAGAGGAACACACAAAGGTACCAGATCCCCGCCGTTGTTCGACCAATCCCTCATTTGCCAACGCGGTGATTGCTTTGCGAATTGTGACACGACTGACATCCGCCAGAACAGCCAGTGCGCGCTCCGGAGGCAGTTGTGCCTCAGCGGTGAGCTCACCGGTGCGAATAGCATCGCCAAGATAACGTACCAGCTGTTGGTAACGTGGGCCCGTTCCAGGCCTAAACCACTTTTGAGGTCTAAAGATCTCTGTATCAGACATTGTTCTTCTTCATTTTTTGGTATGATAAATTAGATACCAAAAATTTATATTGGTATATATTTATTGGCTAGAATCCCAAATAAATCAAGGAAAAAGCGACAAATTTCCACTTAGGTATTTTTTGGTATTTAATTGGTTATAAAAACTGGAATCGCGGTTAACATGGACCCAGCTGAGTGATTCGCATCCAAGTCAGGGGGACCCGTGGTCCAACAAAATCAAGCCAGTCCTAGGCAAAGAAAACCGCTGCACGTGTCGCAGGGGTTGTTTGCGACCCTTTTGATTGCACCTGCGATGGTTTTTATTGCAGTGATCGTGGCCTGGCCTTTGATTGAAACGTTCCGTTTGTCCTTTACGGATGCGCGTCTTGGGGGCGAGACTTATGTCGGGCTCGAAAATTACCAAGACCTGGCGGACAGTCGCAAGTTTCGGCAAACCATTTCGCGGACCTTTTATTGGATGTTCCTGTCTGTGTCGCTGAAACTGATCCTTGGGTTGATTGGTGCGACATTGTTGAATGCGGCCGTGCCGGGTCGCGGCCTTTTTCGAGTTTTGATCATGCCACCATGGGTTATCCCGATTGCCATAGGAATGATTGGCTGGCTTTGGCTGTACAATGGTGCTTTCGGGCTTTTGTCCGGTGTGCTGCAGTACATTGATGTTGTTGATAAATCTTTTGAATTTCTTGCCTATAAAAAGTCAGCATTCTATTCGGCTGTGGTTGCAGATGTGTGGGTGGGTACGCCCATGGTCAGCCTGTTTTTTCTGGCTGCTATGCAGGGCGTCAGCCGTGATCTGTACGAGGCGGCATGGGTCGATGGGGCGTCTCGGTGGTACAGGTTCCGCCGGATTACCATTCCCCAGATAATGCCCGTAATCGTTTCCATGGCGTTACTCAGCGCAATTTGGACCTTCAACAGCTTTGAAGTCATCTGGATCCTGACCGAGGGTGGACCGCGTAGTGCATCCACGACCTTGATCGTAGACACATACAAAACGGCCATTGCCAATTTCAAATTTGGAGAGGGTGCCGCCCGGGCAGTGATTATCGTCATTTTGCTCGCCATATTTTCGCTGATCTACCTGTTCTTTTTGAACAAGGTGAACAAGCATTACGGGGTGAAATGATATGATGGACCGGTATACAAAGCTTCAGCTTGTGGGTATCTACGCCTCAATCATTGTTTTCTTGATTTTCATTCTTCTGCCGTTTTTTGAGATGTTTATGGCGTCTTTGCGTCCGCTCGAACATCTGTTTCGCAGTCCTTATCAGTTCTGGTCGGATGATTTCAGTTTTCAGGCGTATCGGGATATGTGGGAGACGGTCCCTTTGTTAGGGCGCTATATCCTGAATTCGGTGTTTATCTCTGCCATGGTCACCGGCCTGACGATGATTTTGGTCATACCGGCGGCTTACGCTTATGCCCGTCTGGATTTTCCGTTCAAAAATGCCAGTCTTGCGCTGTTTCTCGGAGTTAATATGTTCACGGGCGCAGTGCTTTTGATACCGTTATACAGGGTGCTAAGCAGTCTGGGCCTTTTGAACAGCTATTGGGCCATGATCGTGCCGGGTGTCGCGTTTCTGATACCGACCGGAATTTGGTTGCTGCGGTCGTATCTCGAGAAAATCCCGCTTGAATTGGAAGAGGCTGCGTTTATGGACGGGGCATCCCGTCTCTATACACTTCGCCGTGTTGTGTTGCCTCTGGCTGTGCCGGGTTTGATTGTCGTCGGTGTGGCGGTCTTTATCGGATCCTACGCACAGCAGTTCCTGTTTGCGATCACCTTTAACCAGACCCGCGAATACCAGCCTTTGCCCGCGGGTCTGTTTGAATTCATCGGCTACCAGTCGGTGACATGGAACGAAATGATGGCTGCGGCTTTGACGGGTGTTTTGCCGGTCATGATCATCTTTTTGTACCTTCAAAAGTACCTTGTTGCCGGCCTGACAGCCGGCGCGGTGAAAGAATAACCTCAAAATCAAATGTCCAAGGGAGTTTAGACATGAGACACTTGAAGACACTGGCACTTGGAACCGCTGTGGTCGTTGGATCGGCCATGTCGGTTCAGGCACAAGAGCTTCACTTCATTATGTGTGGCGGTGAAATCCGTGATGCAGACCAGACTGTTGTGGATGCATTCGAAGCTGCAAATGATGGTGTGACAGTCAACATTGAGGCAGTGCCTTGGGGAACCTGTCAGGATAAATCCCTGACACTGGCGGCTGCGGGTGATCCACCCTCCATCGCTTATATGGGCTCGCGCACGCTGCGTCAGTTGGCGGTCAACGATCTGATCGTTCCAGCAACCATTAATGATGATACCCGCGGCGCATATCAGCCAGGTATTCTGAACACCGTGACCGTAGAAGGCACAGAGTGGGGATATCCGCGCGCGTTCTCGACCAAGGCATTGTACATTAACTGTGGTCTTGTCGAAGCGGCAGGAATGGCGTGTTCGGCACCCGGAACATGGGACGAGATGTATGACATGGCCAAGGCCATCAATGACAACACCGATGCTGCAGGGGTTGGCCTTGCCGGCAAAGACTTTGATAACACGATGCACCAGTTCCTAAACTACCTGTATTCGAATGGTGGTGTGGTGATTGATCCTGTAACGGGCGAAAACAAGCTCAACAGCTCCAACACCCGCGAGACGCTCGCGTTTTATGAGCGGTTGGTCTCCGTGGCTCAGGAAGGTCCCACTGCATGGGAACGTTCTCAGCTGAAAGATCTCTATAACGATGGCAAAATCGGTATGTATATCGACGGTCCTTGGGGACGTGGTCAGCACAATGACGACATTAACGAAATTGTTGTTCCTGTGCCCGCAGGTCCACAGGGCGGCAATGGTACGATCCTGATCACAGACTCAATCGCAGTCTTCAAGGGATCGGGTCACGAAGACCTTGCACATCAGTTGGCCGGTATGCTGACAACTGGTGAAAGCCAGTATGCGTTGGATACGGAATGGGGTCTGACACCAATCTTTGACTATGCCAAACTTGGGTTTGACAGCCCCTACTACGAAGGTGATGACTTCTGGCAGGTGTTCGTGAACGGTATCGGTGTGGGTGGTCCAGAGCCCTTGGTCGAAGACTTCAAATCACTGCAGTCGGTATTCACCAATATGATCCAAGGGATTATTCTGGCAGACGACACCGTCGATAACCTTGTCGACATCGCAGCAGAAGAGCTCGACGACGCGCTTTAAGTCACTGCGTGACATACACAGGGGCGGTTCTGTCGCCCCTGTGCCGAAAATCATTTTCACACGACAAGAACGGAATACAGAAAAATGGCCACTTTGGACCTGAAATCCATAGGCAAGTCGTTCGGTGATGCAAGGGTCTTGCATGACATAGAATTGTCGATCAAAGATAAGGAGTTCGTTGTTTTTGTGGGCCCATCGGGCTGCGGTAAGTCAACTTTGCTTCGGATAATTGCCGGTCTCGAAGAGGCAACCACAGGCTCTTTGTTGATTGATGGGGACGACGTTAGTGACGCTCATCCCATTGACCGTGGCATCTCTATGGTGTTCCAATCCTACGCCCTGTATCCGCATTTGTCCGTTTTTGAAAACATTGCTTTCCCTCTTCGTGTGGCCAAGCTCTCCAAAAGTGTGTTGGAGGATAAGGTTCAGCGCGCGGCAGAGATTTTGCAATTGACCGACAAGTTAACGCTTAAGCCCGGGCAGCTTTCTGGTGGTCAACGTCAACGTGTGGCGATCGGGCGATCCATTGTCCGGGAGCCCAAGATTTTCCTCTTTGATGAGCCTCTGTCCAACCTTGACGCTGCATTGCGCGGCGACATGAGGGTCGAGCTCAGCCAGTTGCATCGGGATTTGCAGGCCACAATGATTTACGTCACCCATGATCAGGTTGAAGCCATGACAATGGCGGATCGTATTGTGGTCCTGAACCAAGGTCGGATCGAGCAGTTTGGAACGCCGATGGAGCTGTATCATCATCCTGCTACCAAGTTTGTCGCCGCCTTTATTGGCCAGCCGAATATGAATTTTCTACCAGCAACGGTTACAGATGTGGGTGAAGCCGGGCTTTGTGTGCAAGTGGATGCTGGTCCTGCCCTTGTGCTGCCGGTCGAGAGCGCGGGAGTCTCAGCGGGAGATCTGGTCGAGGTCGGTATTCGACCCGAGGATATCACTCAGGGAGAAGGCGGTCTGAATATCAATGTCTCGGTTGTTGAACGCTTGGGTGGTGTATCGATCACATATGGCACAACGGATAGCGGGACCCGACTGTGTGCGGCCCTTGGAGGAACGGCCAACATCCGCGAAGATCAGAAAGCCGAATTAAAACTGGATCCGAAAGATTGTCATGTCTTTGACAGTGCGGGCAAGGTTCTGCGGCGCCACCAGGCTCCTGTTCTTGTAGAGTAGTAGAGGGATCCATGCGCATTGTAACATCAGGTATTGGATTGCGTGCAGGTCACGTTCTGTCAATCTTTTGCGAGACCATGCAAGAAGCAAAGGTGGTTGGATACTATGATCCCCAGCCCAGCCATCTCGAAATGATTGGCACTGATGTTCCAGCCTATTCTTCGGTGCGCGATATGCTGGCAGAGGCCAGCCCCGATATGTTGTTCGTGGGGTCCCCAAACGAATTTCACCTTGATGATATTACCGCCGGGTTGGAAGCAGGGGTTAGGGTTTTTACTGAAAAGCCGGTCGTGACCACAAAACAGGATACGCTGACTCTTGCCAGACTGTTGGCTGAATACGGGACCGATCGCTTGATGGTTGGGCTGGTTCTGCGGCATTCCCAGCATATGGTCGATTTACGGCGCGTGATTTCGGACGGTCATCTGGGACAAATCGTGTCCATCGAAGGCAACGAACATATAGCGCCGTATCATGGAGCCTTTTTCATGCGTGATTGGCGTAGGATGGTCGGACATTCCGGTGGTTTCATGTTGGAAAAATGTTGCCATGATTTGGACATTTACAACATGATTACAGGCTCGCGCCCCAAAAGGGTTGCCAGCTTTGGCGGGCGGCGTTCGTTCCTCCCTGAAAATGCCCCCGCCTCTAATTCGGAAACTGAAATCTTTCATCGAAAGGGCTCGGTCTGGAACAGCGTGGATGATCCATTCCAGTCTGACGGAGATATTGTCGACTACCAAGTGGCCATTTTGAATTACGAGAGCGGTCCATCCTTGGCTTTTCATACCAATATCAATGTTCCCGACGAACATCGTCGGTTTTGTGTGATTGGTACACATGGGATGGCCGAAGGTGACTTTGTTCGTGGATACCTAAAGGTCACTGCCCGCGATGGGACAGTCGTTTTTGATGCAGACTACACAACACAGGATGCTGCACGGGCCAGTGCGCATTACGGCGCTGATCACATGATGGTCGAGGATATCGCAGCCTTTTTGCGAGGCAAGATAAACACTCTGCCTGTCGGTATTGTAGATGCTCTGGAGGCCGGGGTGGCCGCTTTGGCCTTGGACGAGGCGCGCGCTAACGGAGACGTTGTCGACCTGACCGAGTTCTGGAATGACTTTGATCAATATGGTTTGCGAACGACATGATGAATGATCTTCCAAAACCCGGCGCACGTATGGCGTCGGAAATTGCTCAGGCTCCGGCTGTATTTTCGTCTGCCGCACGCAAAGATCTCGGTACCTTGCTTGATGGCTTTGATGTCAGCGCGCTTCGTACAATTTTTACCGTTGCCCGTGGATCTTCAGATGCGGCAGCTTTGATGTTGTCTTATCTGTTTATGCGACATCTCAAGATCCCGATGACGTCGCTCCCGCCGTCGACCTTTTCAGTGTATGGTGGTGTGTCCATGCCATCATCAGCCGGATTGGTTATTTCGCAATCTGGCGCGTCCGATGACCTCGTGGCTTGTGCGCAGGGCATCCGGCAACAAGGTGGGCAGGTTGTGGCGATCACCAATCAACCCGGATCAGCGGTTGAGGCAGCCTCTAACGTGACCTTGCCAATAGGGGCAGGGCCAGAGCTTGCGATCCCGGCGACAAAATCCGTTATTGGTGCTATTGCCGCTGGTCAGTCGTTACTGGGTGCGTTGGTGCCGGACTACAGGGAAAACGTGATTGCGGCGGCGGATGCTATGGACGCCTTTGCCGCGGGGCCGCAACTGGATCTTGCGCCTCTGCAATCAGGTCTGTTGCGGGCCAATCATGTCTATGTGATTGGTCGTGGAGAGGGGTACGGCGCCGCCCAAGAAGTTGCGCTAAAGCTCAAGGAAACGGCAGCGTTGCACGCTGAGGCCTACTCCGCATCCGAAGTGTTGCACGGACCCTTACAGTTGGCGACAAACCCGCTGTTTGTTCTGATTTTGGATACAGGTGCGGCGTTGGCTCAGCAAAGTCTGGATCAGGCTGAGCGCAGATTTGTTGAAACTGGTGCCGAGGTGTTTCGATTGCGTCCACCGCAGGCTGAATTCCAGTGCCCGGCGGCTATGGCGGCCATGCTGTTGTACATGGTGTATCCCGTCGTTCTGAACACAACATTGGCTCTCGGGTTAGACCCTGACACACCATCGGCCCTGTCAAAAGTAACGAAAACATCATGACAAGTGCCATTGACACTGCATGTGCGTCTCAAACCTGGCGCGAAATCCATGCCCAACCGGTGATCTGGGCGGACTGGGCGGCGCGCTTGCCGGTACAAAACCTGCGTTCCTGGATCACACAGCAGGCACCGCAAGAGGTTTGGTTCTGTGGCGCGGGCACCTCTGCTTATATTGGGGACATCATTGCTGCGGGACTGCCCTTGTGCGGGCCTATCCGATTTCGATCAGTGCCATCGACTGATCTGGTTGCGCGGCCGCACCATTATCTTGCCGGTCGTAGGGACACTTTGATTGTCAACTTTGGCAGATCCGGTGACTCGGCTGAAACTTTGGGCACATTACAGGCCGTTTCGGCAGTATGTCCTAATATGCCAATGTTGAACATCACCTGTAACTCTTCCAGTGCTTTGGCGCAGGCGTCTTCGTGTCATGCTGTGATTTTACCCGAGGCCTGTCACGACACAGGCTTTGCCATGACGTCAAGCTTTACCACAATGCTCCTGACGGCTTTGGCAGTTTTTGATACTGCGTGCAACGGGCCAGAAAAGATGACCCGCTTGGCCGGGGCGGCGGAAGAGGTTTTGTCACAGAGTGCGAAGCATATTCAGGCAGGCCCTACGCCAAAGCGCGTTGTTTTCGTGGGTGGCGGCCCGATGACCTATGTTGCACGCGAATCCGCGCTTAAGGTCATGGAGCTTTCGGCCGGTCAAATTCCTGCTCTTTGGGATTCCAGTCTGGGCTTTCGTCACGGCCCAAAAAGCTTTGTCACGGATGACACGATGATACATGTCATTTTGTCGACAGATCCGGTGGCGCGCGCCTATGATCTGGATCTGGTTGCAGAACTGCGCCATCAATTTCCAAAGGCCGAGACAGTGACCATTGGGCGTGATGCGGATTTTGAGATTGGCACACTTGGTGTGGATGTCTGGGATTGCGCGTTGTCCGTACTGCCTGCGCAGCTGGCTGCGGTTTTGTGGTCGGCACGTTTAGGAATGAATATTGACGATCCATTCGTCGGCAAATCCACCTTGTCGCGTGTCGTGTCTGGCGTCCGTCTACACCCGGTCGAGGTCGGCGAATGGCAATAGCTGG
>JAYQEA010000054.1:14315-24735 GCA_038138625.1 Roseivivax sp. | reverse complement strand
GTTACGCACCAACATAAGCGATCGCCCCTTAAGCGTTAGGAGCGTCCCATCAGGACAGGTCACGTCAATGTCTTGGGCCATAATACGTTCGAAACTACGACCGTTTTTTGTGACCGTTTCAGTGAGCGTGCCCTGCATAAGGCCAAGCCAGTTGGCGTAGGCCAGTGTTTTGTCAGCACCATCCACGGCAGCGACACTGTCTTCGCAATCCATAATGGTCGACAGCGCACTTTCTAAAATAACATCTGAAATATGTGCTGGATCCGTGGCACCAACAGTATGATCGGCATCTATTACGACGCGTATATGTAAACCATTGTTGACAAAAACCAGTTCCGACCCGTTGTTGCGGTGCCCTACATACTGTGCTGGATCGCGTAGAGACGCCCCTTTTGATGCTTTGATCTGCAGCCCCGTGTCGAAAGCAGCAAAGCCTGTAACATCCGACCAGGATGCGCCGTCCAGAGGCACCGCCTCGTCTAAAAACACCTTGGCCTGCGCCACAACCCGCGCGCCCCGCGCGGCATCATAGCCGCGCCCTGTCGGCAGGTCTCCAAGCGCGTCCGTGCCATAAAAAGCGTCGTAGAGAGACCCCCAGCGCGCATTCGCTGCATTGATCGCGAACCGGGCGTTGGTTATCGGCACCACCAGTTGCGGACCGGGAACAGTCGCGATTTCTGGATCGGTCTGCGACGTCTCTATTTTGAAATCCGGTCCTTCTGGAACCAAGTAACCAATCTCTTTGAGAAAGCTGGTATAGGCCTCGGGATCATGTGCCTGCCCCTTGTGCGCGATGTGCCACGCGTCAATCTGACTTTGAATGTCAGCACGCCGGTCCAGCAGCGCCTTATTTTTTGGGCCCATATCATGAACCAAATTTGCAAAGCCAGTCCAAAAGGCCGCCGTATTCACACCAGTCCCCGGCAAGGCCTGGTTCTCAATAAAATCGCCTAGTATCTTGCTCACCTGGAGCCCGTTGCGCTCGATACGTGTTGTCATAACACATCCCCACCCGAATTATCTGCTCTGCTTCGTAGCGCTTTTACGTCGAAAGTTTCCTATCGTCTACATTTTTGGTAAAAAAATATAACCAATAATGCAACTCACGGGTCAAAGTGCTGTATTAGTAGCAACTGGCACCAAGTGCTGTCCGGAAAACATAAAGCCATCGTCAGTTAGCCTCTTGTGACCTCTTGCGGTTATGTCACGGGCGGCTAGGTATAGCAGGTACCCCGTTTCAGGAGAACTCGATGCCCAAAGACTCCGCTTCAACTGTTTATCTTAAAGATTACACACCCTTTGGGTTCACAATCACGACGGTCGATCTGACATTTTCACTGGATCCCAACAAGACGATTGTACGCTCAAAAATCGCGTTCTCTCCTAACCCAGACGCAACGGATCGATCCTTTTTTCTGCATGGTGAAGACCTCAAATTTATAGAGGCCCGCATAGACGGCCAACGTGTCGTGCCCGATATTACCAGCACGGGATTGACCTGCGATGTGCCTGATGCTCCTTTTGTCTGGGAGGCAGAGGTTGAAATAGCACCACAACTGAATACAGCGCTTGAGGGGCTGTATATGTCCAATGGCATGTACTGCACCCAATGCGAAGCCGAAGGGTTTCGCAAGATCTCGTATTATCCGGACCGCCCCGATGTCATGGCGCCTTTTACAGTCCGCATTGAGGGCGATTTGCCAGTGTTGTTATCAAATGGCAATCAGGTTGCGCAGGGTGATGGCTGGGCAGAATGGCATGACCCATGGCCCAAGCCTGCATATCTGTTCGCGCTCGTGGCAGGGGACCTGCGCGCGCACGCGGATAGATTCACAACCGCCTCTGGTCGCGATGTGGCCTTGAATATCTGGGTCCGACCAGATGACCTGCATAAATGCAACTTTGGGATGGAGGCCCTGAAACGCTCTATGATCTGGGATCAGGAAGTCTATGGCCGAGAATACGATCTGGATATCTTCAATATTGTGGCTGTGGATGATTTCAACATGGGCGCAATGGAAAACAAGGGGCTGAACGTATTCAACAGTTCGTGTGTTCTGGCATCGCCGGAAACATCAACCGATAGCAATTTCGAACGCATCGAATCCATCATCGCGCATGAATATTTTCACAATTGGACGGGCAATCGCATTACATGTCGTGACTGGTTTCAGCTGTGTCTGAAAGAAGGCCTGACAGTTTTCCGTGACCAGCAATTCACCGCTGATGTGCGCAGTGCGGCAGTAAAACGTATAACAGACGTGATCGACTTGCGTGCAAGGCAATTTCCAGAAGACCAAGGTCCTTTAAGCCATCCAGTCAGACCTGACCAGTTTCAGGAAATCAACAACTTCTACACTGCGACAGTCTATAGCAAGGGCGCCGAAGTTATTGGCATGCTCAAAACTTTGGTTGGTGAAGAAAGCTATCGGACCGCGTTGGATTTATACTTCGACCGTCATGATGGAAATGCAGCAACCATTGAAGATTGGCTGGAAGTGTTCGAAGACGTCACTGGCAGGGATCTGACGCATTTCAAGCGGTGGTACACCCAATCAGGAACACCACGTCTTTCAGTGGACGAGGACTGGCAAGACGGCACCTTCACGTTGACCTTCCGGCAAACGACGCCACCGACACAGGGGCAGGACAAAAAGGATCCGCAGGTAATCCCTATAGCGGTAGGTTTGCTGGCCGAAGACGGCAGCGAAATTCTCCCGACAACCCTTTTAGAGATGACCAAAGCTGAACAAAGCTTTGAGTTTTCCGGTTTGGATGCGCGTCCTGTACCGTCAATTTTAAGAGGCTTTTCAGCTCCGGTCGTGCTGGATCGTGTCGTTACAAAAAAAGAAAGGGCCTTTGTCCTGGCTCATGACACGGACCCCTTCAACAGGTGGGACGCATCTCGGAGCCTTGCCCACGAAGGATTGATCGCCCAAATCACCACCGGCGCTGCGCCGGATGACGCGTGGATTGACGGGCTCGAACGGGTGGTCTTTGACACCTCACAAGACCCCGCCTACCGCGCGCTGATGATGGCCGGTCCGTCTGCCAATGAATTGGCACAATCGCTTTACGATAGCGGACATATCCCGGACCCAGACGTCATCTGGCGAGAAACGGAGCGACTGAATGCCCATGTCGCCACGCGGTGGAACTCTCGACTAGATGATCTCATGGCAGAAGCCGAGATTAACGAACCCTTTTCGCCTAACGCAGAACAATCAGGAAAACGCGCTCTTGGGAATGTCGCTCTTGCGCTCAAGACACGCCTTGATGGCGGCAGTACTGCCAAAAAACTATTCGCAAGTGCCGATAATATGACACTGCAACTGGCGGCATTGACAAACATAATCCGTAGCGGCGACGACGCCCAAGCGCTTGAGGCATTCGAAAATCAATGGCGGGATGACCGGCTGGTCATGGATAAATGGTTCGCTATTCAGATCGCATTTACTACACCTCAGAAGGTTGTGGCACGGACCAAGGCACTCACATCCCATCCTGGTTTCGAATTGACTAATCCAAATCGGTTTCGGGCGGTTTTAGGTTCAATGGCCATGCATCACAGCGGATTTCACCAGGCCGATGGAGCGGGGTATACCCTGCTGGCAGATTGGATTTTGAAATTGGATGCAAAAAATCCACAATCGGCTGCGCGCATGTGCACGCCATTCCAAACATGGCAGCGTTACGATCCAACACGAAAGGCGCATCTTTCAGCCGCCCTGGCAAGGATCGCCAATGCAGGGGGTCTAAGCAAGGATGTGTCGGAAATGGTGGGCCGGATGAGGCATCCGTCGTAAATGGGTATGGTCTGTGGTCATTATAAACACGACCTTGCCCTATTCGAATTTTAAACGCATTCTAAGAGGACAATGGCGGTATCACCCAGGCGTAATTCGGCCGGGGCCCAACAGTGTGACTGACCGTTTGGATGCGTTATGAAAGACCGAATAGATCAGCTGATCGAAGAACGGGCACCATGGCTGTTTACATCGCGACCGGGTGTGGCTCTTTTGCGTTCATGTTTAAATCGGCTGCTCAGCTACGACAGCGCGCTTTCGTTATCTTTAATCTTTCAGGACATGCCGTCCGAAGACATTATGGCCACCATGGTAGACCGGTTGGCCCATCGTGTGGACATCAAAGGCCTAGAGAATATTCCATTGCAAGGCCCCGCTTTGATTGTGTCAAATCACCCGACGGGCATCGCCGATGGAATCATTCTGCATCATGTCCTTGCTCCTCTGCGACCCGATCTTTACATTTTTGCCAACAGCGACATGCTTCGGGTGTTGCCACAAATGACGGATCGAATTGCCCCAGTTGAATGGCGCGAGGAAAAACGCAGTCGGGCCAAAACCCGCGAGACAATGGTATACGTGCGCAATGCGGTGGATAAAGATAGGCTTGGGGTCATTTTTCCATCAGGCCGTTTGGCATTCAGGCGCGGCCTTGGATTGCATGAACGCCCCTGGATGACATCCGCAGCTGCCTTGGCGCGCCGGTATAACCTCCCAGTCATTCCAATTCATATCACTGCACGCAATTCGATATTGTTTTATTTGCTTGATCTGATCCATCCGACCCTGCGCGACATATCGTTGTTTCATGAGACGTTGAACAAGAACAAGCAGCCTTTTCAAATTAGGGTGGGGCGCCTTATCTCGCCCGGTACACTGCCCGCAGATCCGGTTTCGGCGACCGAGCAGCTTCGCCGTACAACGTTAGCCCTAGGGGATGGACATGATCGTACTATCTCGCTTCTGGCAGCACCGGGCAGACGCTTTGGGATGAAATCAATCAAAGACGCGCCACCTGCTTGAGACACACGCCGGAAATATCGGACCGCTTTCGTGTATTTTGAATCGGAGCATCCCATGCAAGCGCTTACTTGGGCGGGCTTTTTGTAAAATAACAAAAACTGCCCAAGCCCGGCTCGGGCAGTTTTAGGTCACAAAGCCGCACTGCGCGCGGGTATCAGGAGGGAATTGAGCCCTCAATCAGGCGTGTCATGCCGCCAGATTCAAAGACGCTCTGCCGCTATGCTATGCGATTACAACATTACCAGTAATCCGAGCCGGGATAAAATCGGTCGCGTGACCGATCCAATCCTAAAACCTTACGTCATCCCCAAAGCTTCTTTGTACATTTCCAAGACAGCTTCCTGTTCGGCAATCTCGTCTTTGTCTCGTTTTCTGAGACTGACAATTGCCCTAAGCGCCTTTTGATCATAGCCACGCGATTTGCTTTCTGCGTAGACCTCACGGATCTGATCAGCGATGTCCTTTTTCTCCATCTCGAGCCGCTCAATCCTTTCAACGAATTGTCGCAGTTCGCCAGCTGTTACCTTGTAGCTGTCCTGTTCCACTCTTTCACCTCACTTTTTAGGTTTTGCTCGCTGGCAAGTTCGGTACACGCTCTTCAACTGAGAAAACACACTTATTTTTTGCAAAGGGCTCACAAATATTCGGCAGTCAAGCCAACCCCAAAAAAACTGGCTCTGCCATGGGCTTCTTTTTAGATTTACCATCCTTGCAATGTCCAACAGCAATGGCGAGGCATCGTTGACTAGACTGACTCACTTGAGGTGTTGCGTTCATATGTGTCATGGCGCATGGGACCTCCCCTTGTAGGCGCACAGGTAGCCGTTTCGCCATCCAGCCTTCAAGCCCTTGCGAGACACCTTCGCTTCCAGTATCGCGTGCGGGCGTGTTTTTTTAAAGGAAATCGCATGGAACTGATTATCTGGATCGGCGCTTTGATATCCTGCTTGGGAATTGGCGGCATCGTACTAAGCATTTTGCGTGTGCGTCGCGCGCGCAAAGCCAATCTGAGCGATCAAGACCTGCGCCATGCCATTCAAAAAGTGCTTCCTTTGAATATGGGGGCGTTGTTCACCTCGGTCATTGGACTGATGCTGGTCATTGTCGGAATTTCTTTCAGCTGAACAACGCAGTGGTGCCGGTAAAGGCATCGGCCAGCCAAGACCTATGATCCGATGTCCAGTCTAGATAGCCGGTTTTGGGGGCTTTCTGGCTCGACATGGACGGGTTTGACACCTTCCAAATGGTAATGGCACAGCCGCAGGGATACCTTTTCAACGGTTTTGGCTCCACCCGAAATTAATGTTTGCTGTGTTTTCATGATTCATGTGACAGTTGCGCGCTATGTGATGCAAAAATTTTAAGCTTGCATCATATTCCTTTTTATATATATGTTATCCGTGTGAGGGGGAAAAAATGTCACCAGAAGTTGTCAGCTTTTTCGATAATGCCACAAATACAATCTCCTATGTTGTGCGCGATCCAACAGGCAGAAGTTGTGCGATTATCGATAGTGTTCTTGATTTCGATTATGCCTCTGGACGAACTGGCACAACCTCGGCTGATGCCATCATAAAATTTATCGAGAAGCAGGATTTAAGCGTTGAATGGCTGTTGGAAAGCCATGTGCATGCAGATCATTTATCTGCTGCGCCCTATCTACAGAATGCCCTCGGCGGTCGGATCGGAATTGGATCACAGATCACCACCATTCAAGAGACATTTGGCAAAGTTTTCAATGAAGGGACCGAATTTCAACGGGATGGATCGCAGTTCGACGCCTTATTTCACCAAGGTGACAGTTTTCACATAGGGCAAATGCGGGTGGACGTTCTGCACACGCCAGGCCATACACCGGCGTGCATGACTTATGTTGTTGGCGATGCTGCCTTTGTCGGCGATACTCTCTTCATGCCCGATTTTGGAACCGCGCGATGCGATTTCCCTGGTGGATCATCAGAGCAGCTTTTTGCATCCATCCAGAGAATTTTAGCCCTTCCCGATGAAACCCGTATCTTTGTCGGCCATGACTACAAAGCGCCCGGACGTGACGAATACGCATGGGAGACAACAGTCGGTGAGCAGAAACGACGCAATGTTCACGTTGGCGGTGACGCTTCGGCACAAGAATTTGTCGCTATGCGGGACCAGCGGGACGCAAAACTGTCAATGCCAAGGCTTATCGTTCCGAGCCTTCAGGTAAACATGCGCGGCGGGCGCATGCCGCCGGCTGACGACCGCGGAAATGTCTACTTGAAAGTTCCGGTGGACAAACTCTGATACATCTCTCTTCTTAGGAAAAAACAGTGATTGAACATGACTGGGTGATGGGCGCTATAGGCGGCCTTATGATCGGGTGCGCGGGTGCGCTTTATTTGTTGGGCAATGGACGTATTATGGGCGCATCAGGTATTTTTGGCGGTCTGTTAGATGGCAGCGGTAAAGACACGGCGCGCGACCGGCTTGTTTTTCTGACAGGCCTTATCTTGGTACCGGCGGCATTGTCGCTGTATACTGGACCTCAACCCACAAATATTACTACCGACGTTTCGGTCTTGATTGCATCCGGATTGCTTGTGGGGATCGGTACGCGATTGGCAAATGGATGTACGTCGGGCCATGGCGTCTGCGGGATATCAAGATTGTCCTTGCGGGGCATCGTTGCAACAATAATCTATATAACGGCCGGGGCAACGACTATGGTCATATTCCGGCATATCTTGGGGGCAATATAAAATGCGTTTTTTGGTGGCCTGTGTCTCTGGCGGCCTGTTTGGGGCGGGGCTGTTAATTTCGGGTATGACCGATACAAACAAGGTTCAGGGCTGGCTCGACATATTTGGTCAATGGGATCCAACATTGGCCTTTGTGATGGGTGGTGCATTGGTACCTATGACCGGAGCCTGGGCGTTGCTCGCGCAACGAAAACGCTCTTATTTTACCAAGACAAGACCGCGTGCAAAGTCAAATGTGATCAATCGCCCATTAATCATTGGTTCCATGCTTTTTGGTGCAGGATGGGCGCTTTCAGGGCTGTGTCCTGGTCCAGCAATTGCAACCTTGGGCTTTGGCGGGATAAGTCACCTTATCTTTTTTGCCGCCATGTCTTTGGGCATGGCAGTCGCTCCAATCTTTCATCACAGTATGGACAGTACCGCCACAGCAGGATAATTCCGTCGTCATGCAAATACGCTATCTGACCCCCGACTACGCCGTTGCACCTCAAATTACGCCTGAGGACGTGGCGTCCATTGTGCAGGCTGGTTTTGCCGGTGTGATCTGCAATAGACCCGATAATGAAGTACCTCATTCTCTGCGAGCAGATGCGTTACGTCATGCCGTTGAGGCCGCAGGCCTTCACTTTGAAGAGTTACCGCTGACGCACCAGACAATGACTTCTGATAATATTGCAAAGCAAGCCGAGTTGGCCAAAGCATGCAACGGGCCAGTGCTTGCATATTGTGCATCGGGAACACGATGTTCAGTTGTTTGGGCTATATCACAGGTTGGGCATATGCCCGTGGATGACATTTTGAAAACGGCACGATCAGCTGGTTATGACCTTGAGGGATTGCGGCCAACACTATCTTCAACGGCGCCGTCTGGTGAAAGGTAGTGATCAAGCGTCAGATCGGACCTTTGGTCTTCCTGTATAAAGGCAGGGAAATCTGAAGGGCGTCATTGGCTCTGACCTTTTACCGAAAGAATGTCCAAGCGGGATATCTGCGAAAAACCATCTTTTCATACTGGACCATAAGCCAGATTAACTTTGGTACTGCGGCAGCAAGACTGTCGAGGTCGGAGCATTAGCGTCTATTGGGCGCGCGCGACGTAAAAAAGCGTGTTCTGGCTAGGAATCGTCGATCATTGCCTCGATGGCATCGAGGTCCATCATACCGCCAAAGTCGGACTCATCATCATCCAGAGGCAGGTCGCCGACAGGTAGCATAGATGGCGCATCGGCGTTCGTGTCATTCATATCCGCCGAAAGATCATTCAGATCACTCTCCTCTGCGCTTGAAAAGATATTTGGGTTAAACGCCTCGTGATCATTCTGCTCTGTGGCAGCGAGCGCGGCGTCGACACTGGGATCACCCAAATTCGTATCAAAATCTTTTACGGTGTTATGATCAGGCGTCTCCTCTTCTGCTTGGGACAACATGAATCCATCGCCCAAGCGCAGGGCACGTAGCCCGTTCATTTGCCCCAGTTTGCCTGATGCGACAACGAATCCATTCGCTGCATGTAACTGAGCTTGATTGAGAATATCTGGCGGCATCGGAATAAAATCGCCCGGCGACAAGTTACACGCCATCGACAAAGGCATTTTGACTTTTGTAAATACGGTTTCCAAGCATATTGGCAAAAGACCAAAACCATTATCAACCGGTTCGGAGTTCGTTGGTTTATGTTCCACCTTTGGCGGAGGCAGATCACGATGGGGCATCAAAAGTTGAACTGAACCAGCTCTTTTTCCCCGCGCGATGTCTAGTTTGGCAGAAAACAACTGATAGTCACCCAGCGGCAGCCACAATCCCGCTGCCCGCAAATCCTCAGCGTTTTCTTCAAGGAAATAACCAGATATTTGCTGACTTACTTCACGATCCTCAACCGAGTTGGCAAATTGCCTGATGACACAATCCAAATATAACCAAGCCATAGCCGCATCTGTCGGGGTGTATGGTCGCTTTTCCAGGGGTGTTTCATGAACCCTACCCAAAGTTTGAATTTCAATAAGGGCCGCAAGAACTGTTCGTTCAATTGCCACGAGCGCATGTTTTGTATCCACAGCGGTGAGCACGAGAAAAAGCGAATCTTCGTCGAGATGAGATAATGCAGTCTGCTGATCAACAAGACTTTGCGTGACGTCGCTACAGGCTACGTCGAGACCCCACAAATCTTCGCCAGCACGGGCAAGACCCAACTGTAATCCATGCGCCGTTGTCACAATACGCGACTCACGCGCCCGCTTTCCCTGCGTGGCTTTGGCAAACAAAATCTGGTCGCTTGGCGCTGTGGACATGGTTTCCCGACATCAAACTATCGTCACCCAGTGTTTATCCATACCAAATCTTACCAACTGATTTAGCAATGAGGTTCAAAAGCGTTATTGCGAGAAACGCAACGTCACGGGTAAATTCATCTGGAACACAGCGCCGGTGTCAGACGAAACATACCGGATTTCTCCGCCGAGACTGCGAACGATTTGACGACAAATCGCAAGACCCAGTCCCGCTCCACCCGCTTTTTGATCTGCGACACGGGCAAATTTCTCAAATACCAATTCGCGGGATTCCAGCGCTATCCCCGAACCGTTGTCAGCAAATTCCAAGATCACCTCGTTGGCGGCTTGGCTCACCCGAATCCACATTTTGGGTGGATCACCATCACAGTATTTACGGGCATTTCCGATAAGGTTTATAAAGACCTGAGTTAAACGATCCAAATCAGTCGAAAGCCGAACGTTTTCATTCGATTTCGTTCGGATGATCTCCAGCTCTTGCATGCCGCCCCCACCTTGCGCAGTGGCGACAGCACGGTCCAAAAGCTCGTGCAACCAACCATCGCAACGATTCAGCGTAACTTGGCCA
>JAYQEA010000054.1:0-14305 GCA_038138625.1 Roseivivax sp. | reverse complement strand
TTTCAGTCAGGTTCAAATGCACCTGACCATGTTCCAAAACGCTCAGATCCAACAAATCGTCCAAAAGACGCGTCAAGCGGATGGCCTCGTCATGGATTATGGACGCGTATCGTGTATGGTCTTCTTGCGACAAACCAGAGGTGTCACGCAGAATTTCCGAAAACGCCCGAACGGATGTCATCGGCGTGCGCAATTCATGGCTAATCTGGCTCAAAAACGCATCCTTTTGAACCGACAAACGGGTCAGTTTGGCATTGGCTTCCCGCAGTTTTCGAGCCGTTCGCGTAAGTTCATCGGATTGAGCCTCCAATTTTGACGAATATTCCATCATCTGCGCCGTTTCATCTGCTACGGCCATCAAATCATGAACCGAAACCTGCATGCCTCCAACGATCTGCCCCACCATCGCATGGGCTGTCGCAGCCCCGACTGAACCTGACAATTCACGCTCTAGTCGTTCCAAAAATTCGGGTGTGGTTTCCGGTAGCGATCCAGTCGCCCCTTGCAACCTTGCCTCGCGTTCAAAAAGCGCGACGGCTTCGCGAGCGCCGAGGATACGCTGGGCCATCACCATAAGATCTTCACTTTGAGCTTTGCCGGCAGACCATCCACGTGGGCCCGCGGTGTGCTGGAAAATATGCACAAATTGGGCACCCTGCAATCTTTCTAGCGGACTGGGAAATGTGATCAGCGACACGATCAAAAAGGTGATTGTCGAAAGCGACAGGCTCCACAAAAGGGTATGTAAGATTGGATCTATTCCTTCAATCCCGAACAAAGCCCCCGTGCGAAGCCATGCGATACCCCAAAGACCGTCAGACTGTAGGGCTTCAAAGAAGGCAAGATTTGATCCAATACTGGGTAAAAACGACGTATAAAGCCAGATTACAGAGCCTATAGCCAGACCACTTAATGCACCAACTCGTGTCGCACCACGCCAGAAGATCCCGCCAAGAAGGACGGGTAAAACCTGTGTAATACCTGCAAAAGAGACAAGACCAATGGTGGTCAGCGCCGTTCCTCCTCCGGACACCCGGTAATATAAATACCCCAGAAACAAGACACCTAGGATGGAGAGCCGGCGTGCAAGGATAACAACATCGCGCACGTCACCCGAAAAAGATGCTCCACTCCCAGTTGAATATAACCAGATGGGCATGACGATATGGTTCGAAACCATGGTGGACAAGGCGATTGCAGCAACAATTACCATCGAGGTTGCAGAGGAAAAGCCGCCCAGGAATGAAAAAATTGCCAACCCATTCTGACCTTGGCTTAAGGGCACTGAGAGAACGAACATATCGGGATTGGAACCTTCAGGCATTGTTTCCAGACCCAAAACTGCGATTGGGACAACGAAAAGGCTCATCAACATCAGGTAGAGTGGGAACGCCCAACTTGCTGTACGCAGATGACCTTCGTCTTCGTTTTCGACCACAAGCACCTGAAACATACGCGGTAGACACATGAAAGCGGCAGCCGCCAGCAAGATCAGCCCAGACCATCGCCCAGGACGCACGTCCCATTGCCCGAGTTGAGAGGCATCTATGCGCGCCAACGTCTCTGTAAGACCGCCAGCCAGCCCCCAGACAACAAAAATACCAACCGCCAAAAGGGCTGCCAATTTGACCACGGCCTCAACAGCGATGGCCATAACCACACCGTGATGGCGTTCGTTTACATCCAGATTCCGTGTGCCAAAAAGAACCGTGAATAACCCCAATCCCAGCGCAACCCAAAATCCGGTTTGCGCCGAATTTTCATCTCTTTCACCAAATTCGGCGACTGCAAAAACTTCAAAAGATTGAGTCACGGATTGCAATTGAAGCGCAATGTATGGCGTTGTGCCAATCACCGCGAGGATTGTAAGCCCGATCGCCAGTGCGTTCGATTTCCCAAACCGTGCACTGACCAGATCCGCCAGTGACGTGATCCGCTGAGTGCGGCCAATGCGAACCAACTTGCGTAACAGCCACCACCATCCGAACATCACAATGGTCGGACCAATGTAAATCGTGAGGTATTCAAGCCCCGATCTGGCTGCGTTGCCAACGGCCCCATAAAACGTCCAAGCCGTGCAATAAATGGACAAAGACAATGTGTATACGATCGGGCTGCGCAGCCATCCGGCACGCCCCTGTGCCGCTGCACGTTCCGCAAAAAAGGCAACTAAAAACAAGGACAGCACGTAGCCAAGGCATACGATGATCACAAGATTGAGCTGGCTCATTCCTGCGTGTTCCCAGTCAGGTCATCTTGCAAATTGCGTGTGGTATCCCGCAGTCGCATGGAAACAATGGCCGTCAGGATCGCCATGACGAGCCAAATACCGAAAATGTAAAAAATCACGACCGACACAGCCGGCCCATCATCACCACGCGGCCAAAGCAGCGGAATGCAAAACAAGAATACGACAACAAATGGCAAAAGCCCTGCTGCATCCATAAGCCGGCGCCGGCGATATGTCTCGCGTTCCAAAAAGAGCGGCTCGCGTTGCAGAGACCCATTGCGTGGCTCGAGATTGGTCATTTTTCTGACAGTGCGCGCACTGCCTCTATCATCTCGGAATTTGAAAAGGGCTTGGTCATGAAACGGTTCACACCCGCTTGTGTCTCTGTGTCACGATCTTTGCTCTGGCCACGCGCCGTCAGCATCAGCACCGGTAAGTCATCGGCAGAGAATTCCTGTCGCAGCTCACGCAAGATATCGTAGCCGCTTTTCCCCGGCAACATCACATCCAGAATGACAAGGTCCGGTCTGCGCTGGCGCACCTCTTGAACGGCGGTGGTTCCGTCCGATATGGTTTCTACTCTCCAGCCCTCGCGCTTCAATAAAAAGCGGATAGCTTCAATAATGTTCGGTTCATCTTCAATCAACAAAACCGTTTTGCCCATGGGCTTTGTATCCTCCCTGCCCTCCCGGCAGTCTGCGACGTCCGCAGTTGCATTTTATTTATTGCCGACCCTGCGTCAGGTGTCAAAGAAACAAGAGGACCATTAAAGCCCGCCGGACAGGATCGACGGCTCCTGACGCATGTTGCAAGGTGTTCTCGTACACACGCGACATGCGACACCAACCTGCGTTATTGGCTCGAACCCCGGTCGCTGATCCTGGCCCAGGTCCACCACGAGCATATACGCACGATAAACAGGAGGATCAGAGGGAAGCAGAGGCCCCAATGGCGCAGCAAAAGCAAACGCGCGCAGGGGCACAGAGTCATTGGACAACGGCTCAACCCAAGCTGTTTGAGGGCTGTAAGGCTGCGTCAATGCGCGATACAAAGGCAATTGCGCGCAGCCTCCGCCAAACCGGGGCAGTGCAAAGCGTTCAGACGGTTGGCGATGAATTAATACGCCGGCCCCATCACAGACGGCAAAAGCAACCTCGGGAAATCCCAAAGTGGTCGCGAGGGCCGCAAGTCTGCGCATAACCAGATCCGGAGAACATCCGAGCGCTGCAGATATTTTGAACGGATCAAATCCAACGTCAGCAACAACCTGAACGAGCCGTTTTTCAGGCAGGCGCGAAACGTCCAAAGCATAAGATTCCAGCGCCCATAACATGAGTTCTTTTGCTGCCACAGAGATGTTTGCAGCAAGATGTTCTGTTAATGTGACAGGATCTTGTGTGCCGTCCTCCAACACTGCAAAGCGGGGGCCCTCAATCTTGAAGACAGCATCCATTTCTTCTTGTGGGGATTGCAGCTCTGTGTTGGTGTCCCAACTGTTGTCCAGATACTGCACAAGAGACTGGCTCACCTCTGCAAGCCGGGCACTGTCTTCGTGAACGTTGCGGTTAAAACGATCCCGCCATTCCTGTTCCAGATCACCAGACTCTACTAAAATAGAGGCAGCCGAATGGATGGCCGTCACCGTTGTTAGCATATCGTGCAAACTGTCGGCCAGATGCGGATCATGTGTCAAACGGTCGGTCAATTCTATGACTGTGCGCTCCAACGCACCCACCTTGCGATGTGTTTCCGCCAAAAGCTGCGCCCAACCGGGAAACCGTCCGGCAAATTCATCAGCACGGTCAAATTCAGTTGAAATTTTGGGATGTTCAGATGCACTTTCTTTCAACTGGGCAATCAGCGCGGCCTCGGCGCCTTCCGTCAAAAGCGACGGCTCCACATTCAGGGCAGCCGCGATATCCAGCAGTAATTTACCACCGATTCTACGGCGGTTGTGTTCTATTAAATTCAGATAAGATGCCGAGATTTCCACTTGCTGCGCCAATACAGCTTGCTTCATTCCTGCCATTATCCGTCGTTCACGAATTCTGGTTCCGGTTAAAACATCGCGGTTCATTGCATTTTCACTTTCGTTTTCAAGTGCTTTCTGCGTCTGCAAACAAATTTATTTACAAATTTCTTGGCGATACTGTATATTATTTTACAAAAAAGTTTATGTGCGACAAGTGGTTGCTACAAAATTTTCGAAACTTAAGAGATAATTAATTTGCACTTGCGTGCGCGCTGTAGGGGATGAGGAGCTCTATAGTGCATTTTAGCAATCGGGAGGATTCTATGTCCAAGACCAACGTGACACGCCGTGGCGTGATCAAAACCGGTGCAGTTGCCGGCGCAGGCCTCGCCCTGCCAACATACTTGGCCGCAGGCGGCCATTCGGGCTTTACAAATGCCCCCGGTGACAGCTCCGTCACACTGGGCTTCAATGTGCCACAAACAGGACCCTACGCGGACGAGGGCGCTGACGAACTGCGTGCATACGAGCTTGCGGTAGAACATCTTAATGGTGGTGGTGACGGTGGTATGCTCAGCACCTTTTCGTCGCAGGAATTAAGTGGCAACGGGATTTTGGGGCGCAAGGTTGAATACGTAACCGGCGACACCCAAACAAAGCCAGACGCCGCCCGCGCATCAGCCCGGTCAATGATCGAAAAAGACGGCGCCATCATGATCACAGGCGGTTCGTCGTCTGGTGTTGCGGTTGCCGTGCAGGCGCTATGCCAGGAAGCGGGCATCATTTTCATGGCGGGTCTGACACATTCCAACGATACAACCGGCAAGGATAAAAAAGCGAATGGCTTCCGTCACTTTTTCAACTCCTACATGTCCGGCGCAGCGTTGGCCCCAATCCTCGCGGCCAACTACGGCACCAACCGTAAGGCATATCACCTGACCGCGGATTATAACTGGGGTTATACAACCGAAGAAGCTGTCAGGACCTCCACCGAAGCGATGGGCTGGGAAACTGTAGCAGCCGTCAAAACGCCACTGGCGCAGACCGACTTCTCATCTTATGTAGCGCCGGTTCTGAACTCGGGTGCTGACGTACTGGTATTGAACCACTACGGCGGAAACATGGTCAACTCCTTGACGTCTGCCGTGCAGTTTGGCCTGCGGTCGGCTCAAGCAAATGGTCAGGACTTCCAAATCGTTGTTCCATTGTACTCGCGCCTGATGGCCAAGGGTGCGGGCGCAAACGTCAAGGGGATCTTTGGCTCGACCAACTGGCACTGGTCACTTCCAGACGCTGGTTCGCAAGCCTTTACCCGGTCGTTTGGAACCAAATATGGCTTCCCACCATCGCAGGCGGCGCATACTTGCTACGTGCAGACCCTGCTTTATGCAGACGCTGTAACCCGCGCTGGATCGTTCAACCCATGCGCAGTCGGCGAAGCCCTTGAAGGGTTCCAGTTCGACGGACTTGGCAACGGGCCAACCCTCTACCGCGCAGAGGACCACCAGTGCTTTAAGGACGTTCTGGTCGTGAAAGGGAAAGAGAACCCTGACAACGAGTTCGACCTTCTTGAAATCGTCGAAGTCACCCCGGCGGCACAGGTGACCTATGATGCCTCCATCTTTGGTGGCGAATTGGGATCATGTAACCCGGGCGCGTAAAATCATTGTACCCTGTCCCTCTTGGGGGGCAGGGTCATATCGGACTGCTCGGTGCAGTCCTTTTCGTTCCTTACCAAAACCCAAGGACCGTGGGGGCCTTTATGGATCAGTTTATCCTGCAAATTCTCAATGGGCTCGACAAGGGCAGCGCGTATGCGCTGATTGCACTGGGTCTCACGCTTATTTTTGGCACACTTGGCGTCGTCAACTTTGCGCATGGCGCGCTCTTTATGTTGGGCGCGTTTTGTACGGTGACCTTGAGCCGTTTTCTTAGCTTTGAGGTGGACACCGGCAAGGTCATGAAAACCGCGTGGGGCACTGAAAACCCCGTTACGGAGCCGTGGATCTACGGCACGCTTGGCGAGGTCGCAGGCCAGACAGTGATCGACTGGGCTGTTCCATTGTCGATCCTGTTTTCAATTCCGATCATGATCGGGATAGGCGTGCTGATGGAACGTGGCCTGATCAAACATTTCTACAAACGACCACACGCAGACCAAATCCTTGTGACTTTCGGTCTTGCCATCGTTTTGCAGGAAATCATTAAGTATTATTTTGGTGCAAACCAGATTGCTACGCCTGCTCCGGCAGCTTTTGTGGGCTCGTTCGATTTTGGATCCCTGATAGGTTTCGACGCCAATTCGATCATCTACCCCTATTGGCGGATCATTTATTTTTGTTTCGCGCTGGTCCTGATCGCAGCGGTGTTTGCGTTCCTTCAGTTCACCACCTTTGGCATGGTTGTACGCGCGGGTATGGCAGATCGGGAAACCGTCGGTGTATTGGGCATCAATATCGACCGGCGTTTTACAATCATGTTCGGCATAGCAGCTGCGGTGGCAGGGCTTGCAGGCGTAATGTACACACCAATCGTGTCCCCCAATTACCACATGGGCATGGATTTTCTTGTGATATCATTCGTCGTTGTGGTCGTTGGCGGCATGGGATCATTAGGCGGAGCCGTACTGGCCGGATTTATTCTTGGCACGCTTGAAAGCTTTGCCTCCATGCAATTTGTGTTGGAGCGCCTTCCGGGGATCAATCAAATCGTGATTTATCTGGCAGCTATCGTTATTCTTTTGACCCGTCCCCGCGGCTTGCTCGGCCGCAAGGGCGTAATGGAGGACTAATCCATGTTTGGTCTCAATGCTAAAGACACGCGTCTTCTCTTGATTGTCGCCTTGTTGGTTGCTCTGGCACCCTTCTTGCTCAATCCCTTCCCGGAGGGCTCGGCCCTGGCACAGTTCAACGCCGGCTATCCGGATCTGATGCAGCGGTTTGTTATTTTTGGTGTTTTCGCCATCGGCTTCAACATCCTCTTTGGCCTCACAGGATACCTGTCTTTCGGTCATGCAGCGTTCTTGGGGGCTGGCTCATACGCCGGTGTCTGGATGCTAAAACTGCTGACAATCAATGTCATTCCCGCCATCATCATCTCAACAGTTGTTGCTGGTATCTTCGCGCTGCTGATCGGATTCATCTCTTTGCGGAGGTCAGGCATCTACTTTTCCATCCTGACACTGGCGTTTGCGCAGATGGCCTTTGCTCTCGCCGCGTCGGTTTTGACGCCAATCACCGGTGGCGAAACGGGGCTGCAAACATCTTTGAATGACCCGCGCATTCTGGACACGGCATCAGAAGGCGGAAATATTCCTGCACCGTCTCTCTTTGGTCTGCAAATGCGTGACAGTTATGAACTGAACATCGGGGACTGGTTGTTTACGTTCAACGCTGGATATTACTTAAGCGGGATAATCATGGTTGTGGCCTTCTATATCGCCATGCGCATCTTCAGATCGCCGTTTGGTCTGATGTTGAAGGCAATCAAATCCAATCAACAGCGCATGCACTACACCGGACTGAACACACGTCCCTACATGCTGGCATGCTTTGTAATTTCGGGCATGTATGCCGGTCTGGCCGGGGGCCTGATGGTCGCAATGGATCCATTGGCGGGTGCCGAGCGGATGCAGTGGACAGCCTCGGGCGAAGTGGTCTTGATGACAATCCTCGGCGGCACGGGCACCCTGATTGGCCCAGTACTTGGAGCGGGGCTGATCAAGTACTTTGAAAATATCTTCTCCAAGATTAATGATAACTTGCTGCACCAGTGGTTTGCCTTTTTGCCAGACGGCATGGAGGAGTTCATGGTCACAATTATTCACCCCTTTATCGGCAAAGGCTGGCACCTGACGTTGGGCCTGCTGTTCATGGGTGTCGTGATTTTTCTACCAGGAGGTCTGGTTGAAGGTGGTCAGCGGATTGCAAGGCTGTTTAGCCGTAAAAAGCCATCGGGCAAAGATGGTGCCGCCGCGCGCATCAAACCGGCAGAATAAAGGAAGCCTGAACCATGGGTATTCTTGAAATCAAGGACGTCAATAAACGCTTCGGTGGCCTGCAGGCTTTGGGTGACGTGAATTTAAGCATCAAGCAAAATACGGTACATGCGATCATTGGCCCTAACGGAGCAGGCAAATCGACCTTGTTGAATTGTCTGGTGGGTAAGCTGATACCTGATACTGGATCTGTTATGTTCGATGGGCAATCTGTCCTAGGTCGGACCCCCTATCAAATCAATCAGATGGGCATCAGCCGCGTTTTCCAAACGCCCGAAATTTTCGGCGATCTGTCCGTGATGGAAAATATGCTGATCCCCCTGTTTGCAAAACGGGATGGAACCTTTCGGCTGCAAGCAATCTCATCAGTCAACAGTCAAAGCGATATGAGCGAGCGCGCTGAGGAAATGCTTGAAGAAGTCGGCATGCAGGACAAACGTCACATGCATGCTGCATCCATGTCCCGAGGCGACAAACGTCGTCTTGAAATGGCAATGTGTCTTGTGCAGGATCCACGGCTGTTGTTGCTGGATGAACCCACGGCGGGCATGGCACGTGCCGACACAAATAACACAATCGATCTTCTCAAAGAGATCAGCTCAACGCGCAATATAACAATGGCGATTATTGAACACGATATGCATGTGGTATTTAGCCTAGCCGAACGGATTACTGTCTTGGCACAGGGCACCCCGCTCGTTGAGGATACGCCCGACAACATCAAGGGTCATCCCAAGGTGCGCGAAGCCTATTTAGGCGAAACAGACTAGGTCGCTGTCCCACCAAAGGCCAAGACACCGGGCGCCCCGGTTCCGGAAAGAACACAAGGACAATACAGATGAACGCCAAACCTGACTTTTCCAAGAACCAGAACCAGGCGAAAACGGCCCCTGCCTTTTTGTCCGTTTGGGATATGCACTCATACTATGGCGAAAGCTACATCGTCCAAGGCATCAGCTTCAACGTTCATGAAGGCGAAATCCTTGCACTTTTAGGGCGCAACGGGGCGGGCAAGACAACCACCTTGCGCTCCATCGCTCGTCTCGACGATCCACAGGTCAATCATGGCGAGATCTGGCTGGATCATCAGCCATTGCACCAGATGAAATCATACGAGGCGTCTGTTGCTGGTCTGGGTCTGGTCCCAGAGGATCGTCGCATCATTCCGGGTCTGACCGTTGAGGAAAATCTGCAACTGGCGCAAATTGCACCACCGGTTGGGTGGTCCCTTGATCGTCTTTACGATCTGTTCCCACGACTGGGTGAGCGACGCAAACAAGAGGGCATCACTCTGTCAGGCGGGGAACAGCAGATGTTGTCCATCGCACGCGCGCTTGCGCGCGATATCAAGGTTCTTTTACTTGACGAACCCTACGAGGGGCTTGCACCGGTTATCGTGGATGAAATCGAAAAAACTCTGCGTCATATCAAAGACCAGGGAATAACAACCGTTATAGTTGAACAAAACGCGGTCCGGGCGTTGCAGCTTGCTGATCGTGCCGTGATCCTGGATACTGGCTCTATTGTTTTTGACGGAACTGCCGCAGACGTCCTGGAAAACGAAGCATTGCGAGCTGAATACCTTGCTATCTGATTGTATCCTGCGCGCGCTTGGATGACACTGGGTGCCGCAGATCACCGGACAAAACCACTCTTTTGGTTCTCAGGAGGCCCTATGAGTTCCCAAACACACGCTCCATCTTCAGATTTCGTATCGCATGCGCATGTTAATACTGCCCGGTACGAAGAAATGTATGCAGCCTCTATCGCAACACCTGATCAGTTCTGGGCGGAACAAGCGCAACGGATCGACTGGATCACCCCGTTTACGCAGGTCAAGGATGTCGATTTCACCCTCGGGCAGGTCAAAATCAACTGGTTTGCGGACGGGACGCTAAATGTATCGGCAAATTGCATCGACCGCCACCTCGCCACCCGCGCAGGACAAACGGCGATAATCTTTGAACCAGATGACCCAACCGAGGACGCACGCCACATCACCTACCAGGATGTGCACGATAATACTGCCCGTATGGCAAATGTTCTCAAAGATATGGGCGTTGGCAAAGGTGATCGCGTAATTATCTATATGCCCATGATCCCCGAAGCTGCATATGCGATGCTGGCGTGTGCTAGAATCGGGGCCATACATTCTATTGTCTTTGCTGGATTTTCACCCGACGCCCTTGCGGCTCGTGTCAACGGGTGCCAGGCAAAGGTTGTGATTACTGCGGACGAAGCTCCACGAGGGGGACGCAAAACGCCATTGAAAACCAACGCGGACAAGGCATTGGTACAGTGTGAAGACAGCGTGAAATGCCTGGTAATCAAGCACACCGGTGGCGAAATTCCGTGGGACGCAGCGCGCGACCATGACTACAACGCCCTCGCGTCCGAAGTTGCATCAACCTGCCCACCGGAAGAAATGAGTGCCGAGGATCCCCTGTTTATTCTGTACACCTCTGGCTCTACCGGCCAGCCAAAAGGTGTGGTCCACACAAGCGGCGGCTATTTGGTCTATGCCAGTCTGACTCATGAGTTGGTCTTTGATTATCACGAAGGCGATATATATTGGTGCACGGCCGACGTGGGCTGGGTTACGGGGCATTCCTACATCGTTTACGGACCACTGGCCAATGGCGCCACGACCCTGATGTTCGAAGGTGTGCCCACCTATCCCGACGCCAGCCGTTTTTGGCAGGTCTGCGAAAAGCATAAGGTGAACCAGTTTTATACCGCACCTACGGCCATTCGGGCGCTTATGGGGCAAGGCGACGAGTTTGTTTCCAAATGTGATCTGTCTTCGCTGAAAGTATTGGGCACAGTCGGCGAACCCATCAATCCAGAAGCGTGGAACTGGTACAATACTGTCGTCGGAGGAGGCCGGTGTCCCATCGTTGATACGTGGTGGCAAACCGAGACAGGGGGCCATATGATGACCCCCCTGCCCGGAGCCCACACGTTAAAGCCGGGCGCTGCAATGAAACCGTTTTTCGGCGTGACACCATTGGTTTTAGAGCCTACGTCCGGCACTGTTGTGGAGGGCAACGACGTAGACGGCGTGCTTGCAATTGCTGACAGCTGGCCTGCGCAGATGCGCACTGTATGGGGTGATCATGCCCGTTTCGAAAAAACCTACTTTGCAGATTATCCGGGATACTATTTCTCCGGCGATGGCTGCCGCCGCGATATAGACGGCGATTACTGGATTACGGGACGTGTCGACGATGTCATAAACGTGTCAGGTCACCGTATGGGCACGGCCGAAGTGGAAAGCGCGCTGGTCGCACACCCCAAAGTCGCCGAAGCGGCCGTTGTGGGGTATCCGCATGCAATCAAGGGACAAGGCATCTACTGCTATGTAACACTCATGGCAGACGAAGAGCCCTCAGACGCCTTGCACGCTGAATTGCGCACATGGGTCCGCACCGAAATTGGACCAATCGCATCACCTGATGCGATTCAATGGGCGCCGGGTCTGCCCAAAACCCGTTCCGGCAAAATCATGCGGCGTATTCTGCGCAAAATCGCCGAGAACGACTACGGGACACTTGGAGACACATCAACACTGGCTGATCCGTCGGTTGTAGATGAACTCATAGAGAATCGACAAAACAAAAGCTGATTTACCAGATTCGCTACAGCCAAGGCGGCGCTTTTAATCAAGCGCCGCTTTTTTTGTCCTTGGCGTTTGGTTGTCCACGTTAATCAAGATGAACAAATTGATTCGCGTAGACGCGCACAATTTTGTTAAAGCAGGCGCTCGATGCAGACGCAGGACAAACTAGGTGATCCGATGACAGACATTAGACTGCCACCGCGTTTCGTCATACCATCGACGGCGCAGGCTCCACTTCATAAACAAACACTCGCAAGAAGTCAGACAAAACGTGTACCGAAAGTTGACACAGGACACGCAACAACAGCGCTATCTAAGGAAACCAGTCACACGATGAATAACCAGAACACGCTGGTCCCCTCGTTTATACAACGGCAAATTCAGGCTTTTTTGGAAGCCCAGGCAAAGGAAAAATTGCTTGAGGACGTGATCGAAGAGCGGACAGACAGCGACAAGGAAGATAAAGAACGATACGCTCCGAGCCCAAAATCAACTGGTTAAAGACAAAACGCCTTTGACCTTGCTTTTATTGACGTCCCACCTGACCTATAACCGCTGTGATAAAGAATCGGTGTACAAATCGGGCGAGGATGGCATGACGAGCAAAAATCACGAGAGCGATGTGGCTTTTATCAAGGCTTTGGCAGAATTGTTGCGTGACAATGACTTGACCGAGTTAGAAGTAAAACGCGAATATGCTGAAGATGATGGCTTGACCGTTCGGGTCAGCCGAATGGCGCCTGCAGCGGCTCCCGTGGCGCATGTCGCACCGGTCGCGGCCCCTGCGCCAGCGCCAACAGCTGCCATCGAAACAGCTCCGGCCGCAGAAGCTGCTCAAGACCCGGCAACACATCCCGGTGCTGTAACATCCCCAATGGTAGGGACCGTCTACATGCAAGCCGAACCCGGGTCTCCAGCCTTTGTTTCAGTCGGATCAAAAGTAAATGAAGGCGACACTCTGCTCATTGTTGAAGCAATGAAGACCATGAACCACATCCCGTCGCCACGCGCAGGCACCGTAAAACGGATACTGGTCGAGGATGGCGCGCCAGTCGAATATGGCGCCCCGCTTGTAATTGTAGAATAAGGCCTTGGCAATGTTGGATAAAATACTCATTGCCAATAGAGGTGAAATCGCCTTACGCGTGATCCGAGCCTGTCGCGAGATGGGCATTCGCAGCGTTGCTGTCCATTCTACCGCCGATAGCGACGCAATGCATGTACGCATGGCAGATGAAACAATCTGCATTGGGCCCGCACCGGGAACAGACAGCTATCTGTCAATACCGGCCATTATCTCTGCATGCGAAGTGACAGGGGCGCAAGCCATCCATCCGGGATATGGATTTTTATCGGAAAATCCACTTTTCGTTCAAGTTGTCGAAGACCACGGTTTAACGTTCATTGGCCCGACAGCGGAACATATTCGCATCATGGGCGATAAGATTACGGCCAAAGAAACGATGATCAAACTGGGGGTTCCTTGCGTTCCCGGTAGCGATGGCGGTGTCCCAACCTTGCAAGATGCTCAAAAAATTGCGGCAGATATGGGGTATCCCGTCATCGTAAAGGCAACAGCAGGTGGTGGTGGTCGCGGTATGAAAGTGGCTCAAACTGCGGCAGACATGGAGACAGCTTTCCGCACGGCGCGATCCGAAGCAAAGTCCGCTTTTGGCAATGATGAAGTCTATATTGAAAAATATCTGACAACCCCGCGGCATATCGAGATCCAGGTATTCGGAGACGGTAAAGGCGGGGCGGTCCACTTGGGCGAACGTGATTGTTCGCTCCAACGGCGTCACCAAAAGGTTTTTGAGGAAGCCCCTGGGCCCTGCATCACAGCGGACGAGCGTGCGGCGATTGGGAAAATCTGTGCCGAGGCTGTAGCGCGCATCAACTATGCGGGTGCCGGAACGGTTGAATTTCTCTATGAAAATGGAGAGTTTTATTTCATAGAAATGAATACCCGCCTGCAGGTCGAACACCCCGTCACAGAAGCTATTTTTGGAATAGACTTGGTACGGGAACAGATAAATGTTGCTGCTGGTTTGCCAATGTCCTTTTCTCAAAAGGATCTGGAAATTCGGGGCCACGCCATAGAAGTTCGGATCAACGCAGAAAAGCTGCCGCATTTTACGCCCAGTCCAGGACGCATCACTCAATATCACGCGCCGGGTGGTTTGGGTGTGCGGATGGATTCAGCCTTGTATGACGGGTACACAATCCCACCCTATTACGACAGTCTCATTGGCAAGCTTATCGTGCATGGGCGGGATCGCCCCGAGGCATTGGCACGACTGGAACGGGCTTTGAGCGAGCTTATTGTTGATGGCGTCGACACCACGATACCGTTGTTCCATGAACTGCTGAGAGAAAAAGATATTCACACTGGCGAGTACAACATTCACTGGTTGGAAAAATGGTTGGAGTCACAGAACTAGACCATACACCATTATCGCCAGAACTGTTGTTAACGGCTTATCGCAA
>JAYQEA010000053.1:3076-25597 GCA_038138625.1 Roseivivax sp. | reverse complement strand
GTCATGCGATCCAGATTTAGATGCTATCTTGAATTCGCAATGCATACCTCCGACGGGATCAGCACCACATATTTGAAACAATCTTCCAATCCGTTGCACGGGCTGGAAAATCTACCCTTAAAACGCGTGTCAAAACATCTTCAAGGCTGCTGGACATGTTGTATGATTAAATGGATGTCGTTCGTGCAAGCATGAATAACACAGCCGCCAAACAACCAAAAACAACGCCAAAAATAGATCAACAGGCATCGAAAAACAGACAATGAAGCGACCGACAAGTATCGAAAACGCAAGGGTCAATTGGCCGATATCAAGGCCCCTTTGATCACCTTTCGATACTAATTAGACTTGTGGCAAACAAACCCGGCGGCACTAGCTAACCGCCGAGTTATTTTTGCCGTATGGCATTTAACCAACGCCGTACGTTCTGTACGGTAAGTTTCGAAGTCTGCTGTTACAGCATTCTGCTATCGACCCCGAAAAAACGGCAACCAGAAAGGCTTTGCCCGCTCTTTGCATTGTTTTGACACATCACAGTTTATCAAAAGTTAAAGCGAGATATGCAGAGCTCCATACTCCGAAAACTTATTCAGTCAACGCAACGCTGCGAGGCTATCTTTGCCCATACGTTGGTACAGCCGCTCTCCCAAAGCTTCAAGGGATTGGCCAGTTTGCGACGCTAGAACCATCAAGCCAAACAAGACCCGCGCCATGGCCTGATAATAGCTTGTAAACGCATAGCTGGTTGCAGTGGTAATGGCCGGTCCGGACATAGGCAGCATTTGGGCACCCAATTTCATTGCCAGAGCTTCGGAAAGCCGAGGAGCCACCCGCAATACAACACCATGCGCCGTCAGACCGGTCAGATCGATTCGCGCGACCAATGACACCATATCGCTACCGGAATCCTCAACAAACGGCCCGGCAACGCACATAACCGCAAGGCAACGTTTCATAACAAGGCTATCGGCAGGATCAAAGCCATGCTCGGCTGCCACTTCCATAATAGCACCCAGAAAAATGGAAACAGTAACAGGTATTTCGCGTAGTATTTCCGGAAATGCCTTATCGGTCGCAATTTCCAAGGCCGCATTTAACCACGGCTCAGACTTTGCTTCATCGCTTGGTTTTGCAGCTAAAATGGCTGTTTCAAGCGCCTGTCGGGTTTGTGAAAGAAGCTGATCGTTTGAGGCTTGGTCAAATTGATGGGACAAGACATCCGGTTGGACATTAATTGCATCTAACAAGTCCAATCCTATATCCGATGCCCCTCTGCAAATCAGCGCCAGCTGATCGAGGGCAGCATTTAAGTTAATCGAAACCAAAGGCGTTTTCATCGCGACGCAATCTTTTCTAGCAATTTTTCACATCATGCAGTGCTACCTTAACGCTCCGGAGTGACTTTGCCAAAGACCATCTTCCATGCACCGGGATGTAATTCCAATCCTAATACACGCTCAGGGTTTGTAGGTGGCGGCATTATGACATTTTCCAACCGAAAGAACCCAAATCTTTGGTAATATGGAGCGTCGCCAACCAATAGAACACGGCTCCAGTTTTGACGTGCATCCGCCAGCGTTGCACGAATAAGTGCACCACCGACACCCTCTCCCTGCGCGGTCGGGTGCACCGCGACCGGGCCGAGCAGCAAGGTTGGTGCACCACCCACCCGAACGGGCCAATACCGGATCGCACCTTGCAAATACCCGTTGTCGTCCCACGCCAATCTGCTGAGTTGGTCCACAGGGGCCACCTCATCGCGAAGCCTGTAGGATGACAAGGCCTCACGCCCCGGCGCAAAACAAAGGTCGTAAAGTGCTTCGACCTGCCACCAATCATCAGGCATTTCTTTTTTTAGCGTTGTCACAGTAACCCGGCGTGGACGTTTCCGATATTTCGCCTATCACGGTCTTGAGTGTCCGACAATCTTTCAAAAAAGGTGCCTCCACAATGTTCTACCAACCTAAAGACGGCCATGGTCTTCCACACAATCCATTCAATGCAGTGGTAACGCCACGACCCATCGGATGGATTTCTACCAGAGGATCAGATGGCCAGGACAACTTGGCCCCTTATTCATTTTTCAACGCCATCGCCTATGTTCCACCCCAGGTTATGTTTGCCTCAACATCATCAAAACCAGATCGTGGTGACACCAAGGATACAGTCGCGCACATTCGCGAAACTGGTGTTTTTTGCGTCAATGTTGTCTCAAACGCTTTACAGGATGCGATGAATCAAACTTCTGGCCCTTGGGATAGTGAAACGGACGAATTTGATCTTGCGGGTTTGGACAAAGCCCGCTGTCACACGATAAATTGTGCACGTGTGGAAAAATCTCCTGCATCGTTAGAATGCACAATGACACAAATCATACCGCTTCTCGGCGAGCACAACTTTCTGGTTCTAGGTGAGGTGACGGGCGTGCACCTAAACGACGCCTGTATGGTTGACGGGCGCTTTGATGTCACAACGTTCCAGCCACTGGCCCGATTGGGATACCGTGATTATTCGACAATCTCGGATGTGTTCAGCCTAAAAAGGCCGTCAGAATAGTCCACAGCTTTTAGTGGGAGCCAAGTATCCCCGTACGCACACCGTAATCAACAGCGACGCCATAATCTGGGTCGCTGTCATCAGCTACAACAAGATGGCCCGCCTTGGTCAGAAGTCTATGACAGTCCGGGCTTAGATGACGAAGCTGTAGGCGTTTACCTTCAGCTGCATACTTACTTGCAACAGCTTCAATTGCCTGCAAGGCAGACTGGTCTACCACCCGACTGTCTGCAAAGTCCACAGTCACCGACAGTGGATCATTCGCGACATCAAACAGCTCATTGAAACCTTCTGCAGATCCAAAAAACAGTGGTCCCTGAATCCGGTATACTTTTTCGGTTTCCGTGGTATCGGTATCGGCGTGGATCCGACGCGCATTATTCCATGCGTAAGCCAGCGCAGAAACTATCACACCCACCACAACAGCGACGGCCAGGTCCTCTAGGACAGTGACAACAGTGACCAATATAATGACAAAGGCATCCGTCAGGGGCACACGACGCAAAATCGTCAAAGAATTCCAGGCAAACGTTCCGATAACCACCATAAACATAACCCCGACCAATGCTGCCAAGGGGATGAGTTCAATCAAAGCGGACGCCCAGATGATAAATGCCAGCAAACAAAGTGAGGCAACAATTCCAGAGATACGCGTTCGGGCGCCGGACTTTACGTTGATCATGGACTGCCCGATCATCGCGCATCCACCCATGCCACCAAAAAATCCGGTAACAACGTTGGACGCGCCTTGCGCCATGCATTCCTGACTGGCACCGCCCCTCTGTCCGGTCATTTCGCCGACAAGGTTCAATGTCAGAAGACTCTCGATCAAACCAATCGCTGCCAAGATCATTGCATAGGGCAGGATAATTTCGAATGTCTCCCAATTCAGGGGGACCACAGGAACGTGAAAGCTGGGCAAGCCACCCTGTATCGACGCCATATCGCCGACGCGTGGCACATCAAGACCAAAACCGATTACCAGCGCCGCTACCACAACAATCCCGACCAACGGAGCAGGAACCACCCGGCTAATCCGCGGCATAACCCAGATTATCGCCATTGTTAAAGCGGTCAATCCCAGCATCAACAACATTGGACCACCAGACAACCACTGCCCACCAGACATACCATGTCCCGATACCTCAGCGCTTCCGGGTACTTTGAATTGCCCTAACTGCGCCAGAAAAATAACAATAGCCAAGCCGTTCACAAAGCCTAGCATAACCGGATGCGGGACCAGACGAATGAACTTACCCCAGCGCAACGCCCCCGCGATAATCTGTAAAATACCCATAAGAACAACGGTCGCGAACAGGTACTCGACACCGTGTTCCGCCACCAACGCCACCATGACGACCGCCAAAGCACCAGTCGCGCCTGAAATCATGCCGGGCCGTCCACCCACGAGGGCCGTTATCAAACCCACCAGAAAAGCTGCATAAAGCCCCACCAAAGGATGAACCCCCGCCACAAATGCGAAAGCTACCGCCTCGGGCACAAGCGCCAGCGCAACAGTAATACCGGCAAGGATTTCAATCCGCCATTGCTGAACGGTCAGCTTAACGCGCCCGGGAGCTGCTTGTCGGGCGTTTGGAAAGAATCGAGCAATACCTGTTTTTGCACCAGAGGTCATGGCGGTCTCTCTTTCGTTCGCAAATGGGTGTCCGTGTCCGCCTAGACCATTCCCGTGATGCTCACAAGCGGCCAAACTCAGATCGTAGACATAGACTTGTATCGCGACACTGTGATCACAATCCCATTCGACGGGGCTTGCACACCGTTGGGACCCGCCGCATCCTTTACTTGAAATGGCAAGCTGGAATGGAAAATGTCACAAACACGTATCGGAATCATCGGCGGATCAGGTATTTACGAGATCGAAGGACTGACTGATCCCAAATGGGTTCAGGTCGAAACCCCTTGGGGTGATCCCAGCGATGCGCTACTGACCGGACAGTTGGGCGGAGTTGACATGGTCTTTTTGCCGCGGCACGGCCGTGGTCATATACATAGCCCAACGTCCGTTCCATATCGTGCGAATATTGATGCATTAAAGAGAATGGGCGTCACCGACGTCATATCCGTCTCGGCCTGTGGCTCTTTTCGCGAGGAAATGGCCCCGGGTGATTTTGTTATTATTGACCAATTTATTGACCGAACATTTGCCCGCGAAAAAAGCTTTTTCGGCCCCGGTTGCGTTGCACATGTCAGCGTTGCACATCCAACATGCCCGCGGCTGGGATCAGCCTGTCTTGTTGCTGGCCGGGATGCGGGGATTAAGGTTCACGACGGTGGAACCTATCTCGCCATGGAAGGTCCCCAATTTTCCACTTTGGCCGAAAGCAGGATGTACCGCGAACAATGGGCTGCCGATGTTATTGGAATGACGAACATGCCCGAAGCCAAGCTCGCGCGCGAGGCAGAGCTATGTTACGCGTCGGTCGCAATGGTCACCGATTACGACAGCTGGCATCCCGACCACGGAGAAGTTGATGTGCAGGATATCATTGCCATATTGTTAGGCAATGCTGACAAAGCACGCGCAATGGTGGCACGTCTGCCTGATATTCTGGGCGCGGAACGTCAGCCCTGTCCTCACGGTTGCGATCGTGCATTGAACCATGCGATCCTGACCCAACCAGATAAACGCGACCCAAAAACTCTCGCGCGCCTAGATGCGATAGCGGGGCGTGTATTAAACATATGACTTTAGATTGGTGATACCCACATGTTTTGGAGTGCCTGAATGGCTTCATACATGCCCGGACACAAACCTGTGCGGTCGCATAATGCCAGCAATCTCCCCGAGATTGAATGTTCGACAGTTCTGAACAACCCGTTTAGACAAGATTATGGCCTCTCTTATATCTTGTTAATTACCCCATTTTTGCACCGAACGAGACCACCTGCCCGCTTGCAACAACATAAACGCTCGACTATGCGCAGGCAGTCAACGTGGCACAGGGTTTTCTTGCGATCGTGACTATGAGCCCGAAGCCAAGCACACAGACCGCGTCACTCAAAAACTCGTACAACGTACAAAGGATCTGGAATGCAAAGCCCAACAGTTCAGGATTTCATCCGCACAATCGCGGATTTCCCGCATGAAGGCATATTATTTCGCGATGTGACAACCTTGTTTGCCGATCCACGTGGATTTCGCATGACCATCGATCAGTTATTGCACCCTTACTCAGGCATCCAGATCGACAAAGTTATTGGCCTTGAGGCACGCGGGTTTATTCTGGGTGGCGCAATTGCCCATCAGCTGTCTGCCGGCTTCGTGCCAATTCGTAAAAAAGGCAAACTACCTGCCGCAGTTATTTCCGAAGAATATCAACTTGAATATGGTGAGGCGGTTTTAGAGGTCCATGACGACGCTATTCAGCCGGGGGAACGTATTTTATTGGTCGACGACCTTTTGGCCACCGGCGGTACCGCCGAAGCTGGAATCAAGCTTGTAGAGCGTCTGGGAGGACAGATCATCGGGTGCGCCTTTGTTGTAGATTTGCCCGATTTAGGCGGCCGCAGAAAGCTTGAAACAATGGGAATGAAAGTCCACGCGCTTTGCGCCTATGAAGGTCTTTGAGAGCGTCTGACTCAAAAAAATAAGCGCCACCTGCAAGTGGCGCCCTCTTTGGTTTTTTTAACGTATTCATGGCCGCTGGCCGGGACACTGTTGTTGTCGTCTTTTGCGCCACTGTGACCCTTATAGATACCAGCGACAACTAAGATCCGGGGGCACAGAGGGCCACAAAAGGGTCCCTCGGTTAGCTCACGATTGTTGCTTCTGTTGCAGAGCGAAGCTCTTGCTCGGTCACACCGTCAGCGCACTCAACGATCCGCAAACCACCAGCCACCACATCCAATACACCCAAATTGGTAATGATCCGATCAACCACACCCTTTCCGGTCAATGGCAACGTGCAATCTGTCAAAACTTTTGACGCGCCGTGTTTATTGGTGTGGTCCATCACAACAATGACCTTGCCAACACCCGCGACCAGATCCATGGCCCCGCCCATGCCTTTGACAAGCTTTCCGGGGATCATCCAGTTGGCCAGATCGCCATTTTCCGACACTTCCATAGCGCCCAGAATGGCCGCTGCAATTTTGCCGCCGCGTATCATTCCAAAGCTGGTTGCACTATCGAAATACGCTGTCCTGTCCATTTCTGTTATGGTCTGTTTGCCAGCGTTGATCAGATCCGGGTCCTCGTCACCTTCGTACGGGAATGGTCCCATACCAAGCATACCGTTTTCGGACTGCAAGGTGATGTCCTTGTCACCAACATAATTCGCAACGAGCGTTGGAATCCCGATACCAAGGTTGACATACATGCCATCGTCAAGCTCTTGCGCGGCCCGCGCCGCCATTTGATTACGGTCCCAAGCCATTAGACACCCTCCCGCTGGCGCACAGTGCGTTGTTCAATCCGTTTCTCGTGTTCGCCCTGCACTATTCGATGAACATAAATGCCGGGCAGATGAATATGGTCCGGATCCAATTCACCAGGCTGCACGATTTCTTCAACCTCCATAACGCAAATCTTGCCACACATCGCGGCCGGAGGGTTAAAGTTCCGTGCCGTCTTGCGGAAAATGCAATTGCCTGTCGTGTCCGCTTTCCACGCTTTCACAATCGCCAAATCCGCAAAAATACCTTCTTCGAGGATGTAGTCCTGATCACCCCAAGTTTTCACGTCCTTGCCTTCAGCAATAACCGTTCCGACACCGGTCTTAGTATAAAAACCGGGAATCCCGCAGCCGCCAGCGCGCATACGTTCGGCCAATGTGCCCTGAGGGTTGAATTCTAGTTCTAATTCACCGGCAAGGTACTGACGCATGAATTCGGCATTTTCACCTACATAAGACGACATCATTTTTTTGATTTGGCGACTGTCCAGTAACTTGCCCAAACCGAACCCGTCGACACCCGCATTATTGGATGCGACAGTCAGATTTTTGACCCCGCTGTCTACAATGGCATCAATCAGCAGTTCAGGGATACCGCACAGACCAAATCCACCAGCTGCAATCAGCATGTCATCCTTGAGAAGGCCTTCCAATGCCTCGGCTGCAGAACCATAGACTTTCTTCATAAAAGCTCTCCTGACGTCAGTTTTCACCTGATATGCGCGCGTTCGTGCGCCGGTGTCAACGCGAAGCACCTGCGCATCTTGCATCATTTAATCGATTCAAAAAAATGATGTGTGATTATTCGCCCGAAGACTTCTGGGTCTTAGTTGACGCAGAACGCGCTTTCTTGGTGGTCGACTTTTTTACGGTAACTTTCTTGGCTGGGGCCTTTTTCGCAGTGGCTTTTTTACCAGATGTTTTTTTGCCGCCTGATTTGGATGCTTTTTCCACAATAAGCGCCAAAGCCATTTCTGCTGTAATCTTTTCAGGTTCGACGTCCTTAGGCAAAGTGGCGTTAATCTTTTCCCACTTTACATAGGGACCATACCGCCCCTCAAAGACGGCAATCTTTCCACCATCGGGATGTTCACCTAGTTCACGCAAAGGCTCCACAGCCGTACGGCTGCCTCTGCGCCCGGGGTTTGCCCGCTTTTCAGCCAAAAGCTCAACCGCCCTGTTCATTCCTATGTCAAACACATCCGCAGGGTCTTTTAGGTTTGCGTATACAGGCTTTGGTTCATCCGGCAGCTGATGCATCAAATACGGACCAAATCGTCCGAAATTTGAAACAATCTCCCCCCCATCGGGATGCATGCCAATTGGACGCGGCAGGCTCAGAAGGGTTACGGCCTTTTCCAAGGTCATATCATCCTTGGACCATCCTTTTGGCAAACTTGCACGCTTTGGTTTTTTGTTTTCTGGCGTCGGCTCTCCGCGCTGGACGTATGGGCCGAACCGACCGGCTTTCAACCAAATTTCTTCGCCAGCATCCTCTCCCAAAAGCCGTTCGTCACCCTCGGCGCCTTCGCCTGCAATCGGACGCGTATACGTACACTCTGGATAATTCCCACAGCCTACGAATCCACCCGTACGGGACGTTTTCAGATGCAGCTTTCCAACACCGCATTTTGGGCATGTACGCGGATCGCTTCCATCTTCGCGAGGCGGATATAACTGTGATGCCAAAGCATCATCAAGGACGTCTAAAACTTCGGTTATCCGCAATTCAGAAGTTTCAGAAATTGCCGCGGAAAAATCTCTCCAGAAACGCTCAAGCAACTGTTTGTAATCAGAGTCACCGGCACTGACCTGATCCAGTTCAGTCTCCATACCGGCAGTGAAGTCATATTCAACATACCTGCGAAAGAAGTTAAGCAAAAAGATTGTAACAATCCTGCCTTTATCCTCAGGGATCAGCCTGTTTTGTTCATTGCGGACATATTCACGCTCTTGAATCGTTGTAACAATGGATGCGTAGGTAGATGGACGACCGATGCCCAGCTCTTCCATTCGTTTAACCAGCGTGGCTTCGGTATAGCGGGGGGGCGGTTGCGTAAAGCTTTGAGTGGCGAGCACAGCGCCACTTTCACCTAAAACCGCAGCACTGCATCGTTGTGCGCCAGAGCCGCCTTTTTCAACAACAACGTCCTGCCGGGCTGCCAGTTTGTCGTAATCGCGTTGCAAAGGCGCATTCGGTGCAAATACGGCCAAATCCCCTTGAGAGATTTGTGGCAATCGACGATCGTCATCGTCTTGTGCCGCATCATCACGGCCCTCTTCATAGACACGCAAAAACCCATCAAAAAGCACAACCTGTCCCGTTGCTCTAAGGCAGACCTGCTTGTCCGAACTCTCTATATCAACAGTCGTGCGTTCCATCCTTGCAGCGGCCATCTGACACGCCAATGTGCGCTTCCATATCAGATCATAAAGTTTGCGTTGGTCTGGATCGGACAGCTTGAGGGCAACTGCATCTTTGCGCATATCCGTCGGGCGAATGCATTCATGTGCTTCTTGCGCATTTTTTGCTTTGTTTTTGTAAATGCGCGGGCTTTTGGGCACATAGTCTGCGCCGTAGCGTTCATTGATTGCGTCGCGCGCCTGCCCCACGGCCTCGGGGGCCATATCAATGCCATCTGTCCGCATGTAGGTGATATGTCCGGCTTCGTACAATCGCTGTGCTGCATTCATCGTCTGGCGCGCACCCATAGAAAACTTTCGGCTCGCCTCCTGCTGTAGGGTCGAGGTCATAAACGGCGCTGATGGGTTGCGGTTTGCAGGCTTGGCTTCGACAGAAACAACCGACAGCGAGCGGCTTTGTATCGCTTGGACGGCCAACTCGGCCTGTGTTTGGTTTTCGATGTCATAACGGTCCAGCTTTTTGCCACCCAAAACGGTCAACCGTGCGTCAAAGGCCTGTCCGCGTGGCGTGGACAATTGCGCACGTACCTGCCAGTACTCCGTCGCCTTAAACGCTTCGACCTCCATCTCGCGCTCGACGATAAGACGTAAACAAACAGATTGAACACGCCCCGCCGACCGAGCGCCCGGTAGCTTTCGCCACAATACCGGCGACAAATTAAAGCCAACCAGATAATCTAACGCACGACGTGCCAGATAAGCCTCCACCAAGGGCGCGTCTATTTCACGTGGGTTTGCCATTGCCTCGGTCACGGCAGATTTGGTGATCGCATTGAAGGTAACACGACTGACAGCAGTCGATTTCTTGATCGAACGGCGTTTCGTTAAGGCTTCTTTCAAGTGCCAACTGATCGCTTCTCCTTCGCGATCAGGGTCCGTCGCAAGGATCAAAGCATCATCCGACTTTAAAGCTGCGGCAATAGCGGCGACGTGCTTGCGAGAATCGCTTCCAATTTCCCACGTCATGTCGAAGTCATTTTCAGGATCAACCGAACCATTTTTGGGTGGCAGATCGCGCACGTGGCCGTATGACGCAAGCACCGTATAATTGGACCCAAGATATTTATTGATCGTCTTGGCCTTGGCCGGGGACTCAACAACGACAACGGGCATGGATGAACTACCTTATGGTCTATGATGCTTGGCGTATGGCCAAGCATCATGAAGCGCGCAAGAGGGAAATGTCAAATGCCGACACGATACCCTGTTTCGAAACTGACTACATATTATTATATTTATCATTTATTATCAGGTTATTAGATATACATTCCCTCCACATGATATATAATAAAAGGGATATCAGACCTAATTCAATTTCCGGAAATCATGTGATATAAGATCGCGAAAAGGTGCCAAAGAACACAAAAGAAAAACGTGTTAGTGCATCACGAACGCATGGATGAACGAACCAAAGTCCCACCAGACTGTCGTTCTATCTCACCATCCAACTCCAAAAGAGTAAGCGCCGGACCAACCTCAGCACTTGATGACTCCAGGTCACGAACCAATTGATCTTCTGCGAGAGGCGCTGCACTCAATCGGTTCAATATTGCCTGGTGAAGATCCTTTACGGACTGTAACTTGGATTTAACTTTGTCGCCTGCGCTTTTCCCTTTGGGCAAACGCTGGTGCTTTGCCATTTCCAGCACCGGATCGGGTGCATTCACGTCAAATGTGGATGGTTTGGAAAACGCGATAGGGGGAAGCGTTTCGATAACATCTTCTGGGCCCCGCACCAGTTTTGCGCCATCTCGCAACAAAATATTGCAGCCGCTGGCCCGGGCGTCGAACGGATGACCAGGCACTGCAAGCACCTCGCGACCTTGATCAAGTGCCGTCCGTGCTGTGATCAGTGATCCTGATTTTGCGGCAGCTTCTACTACGACTGTGGCCAATGCTAAGCCAGCGATAATTCTATTACGCGCAGGAAAATGTCTTGCCTGCGGCGCAAGACCCATAGGTTGCTCGCTGATGATTGCGCCCTTTTGGGCCATGTCTTGCATAAGGCTATCATTCTCACGAGGGTAGACGACATCCACCCCGCCTCCCACAACGCCGATCGTGCCAGTTCCCAACGTCTCACGATGCGCTTGAGTATCAATTCCACGGGCCAGCCCCGAAACAACCACATACCCTGCGTCGCCCAAGCCACCCGCCAAGTGTCGCGCCATACGCAATCCTAAAGAGGATGCATTCCGTGCACCAACCAATGCCACCACCGGACGGTTTAGCAACTGAATGTGTCCGCGCACCCAAATAATCGGCGGGGCATCAGTTGTCTGTGCAAGATAGGATGGATAGTCTTTTTCTCCACGGCACACCATACGCGCACCCGCACGCTTGGCCGCTGCCATCTCAGCCAGCGCGGCCTCGCTGCTAAAGACGTGATAATCGTGCAAGCCAGCGTCCTTTGCAACCAAGGGCAACGCCTCAAGGGCTGCCCGCGCCGACCCGTGTTCCGACATCATTTTATAAAAGGTTGAAATACCGACGCGTCGCGATCGCAAGAGGCGGAGCCAAGACAGCCGTTCATCTTCCGTGGTGGGTGGGAGTAGGGGGTGAGTGGAAGAGATATAGTCCTCGGTCATCCTGCCTCCGCCATCTTGCTCCAACCTGCATAAGCTTCGAGTGGTTAATGGGACGTAAAACCTTTCATATTTTTATCAGATTTCAGTCAAATGCCAGCTCCTCCGATGGTGAGGCCACCAATCATCAACGTTGGCTGCCCGACCCCAACCGGGACCCACTGGCCCGCCTTGCCACAATTCCCCACTCCCGGATCCAAGGCCATATCATTACCGATGCCGCGGATCTGCTGAAGCGCAGTGGCACCATCACCGATAAGCGTAGCGCCTTTTACCGGTGCACCGATTTGACCGTTCCTGACACGATATGCCTCAGTGCATGAAAATACGAACTTTCCATTCGTAATATCAACTTGCCCGCCTCCAAAACCAACCGCGTAGATACCGTCTTTCAAATCCGCAAGGATATCTGCTGGATCTGATGAGCCGCTTTCCATCAGAGTATTGGTCATGCGAGGCATTGGAATATGGGCATGGCTCTGACGACGACCATTTCCGGTCGGGGATGTTCCCATTAATCTGGCATTTTGACGGTCTTGTAGGTAGCCAACGAGAATTCCATCCTCGATCAGAACATTGCGTGCTGATGGCGTGCCTTCGTCGTCGACGGTAATGGATCCACGACGATCAAGAATGGTGCCATCATCCACCACCGTGACGCCGGGTGCCGCAACGCGCTGTCCTAACAGTCCGGCAAAAGCAGAGGTACCTTTCCTGTTGAAATCGCCCTCTAGCCCGTGTCCAACCGCCTCGTGCAGCAAAATTCCCGGCCAACCAGGTCCGAGAACTATATCCATCGTTCCCGCCGGTGCTGGTTCAGCGACCAAGTTCACCAACGCAATTCGTAGGGCTTCATTTGCCTTGGCTTTCCAATCGGTCGGGTCCAGTAGACCGCCGAGCCCAATACGTCCACCTCCGCCTGCCATACCAGATTCGCGTCGACCGTCTTGTTCCACGATAACCGACACCGTGACTCGCACCATGGGTCGACTATCCGTCACAAGGCCACCTTCCGGGCGCAGAATTGCAACTTGCTGGTGGGACGTCGCTACACTGGCGCTCACTTGTATGACACGCGGGTCCAAGTCACGTGCAAAAGCATCGATTTCTCTTAAAGTTTCGAGCTTGACGGAAAACGGCTGCTCATCTGTCGGATTAATGGACCGGTATAGCGATTTGTTTGTGCCTATCGGCGCCGGGGCCAATGCTTTAGCGCCCTGCCCCACCGCCAGACGCGCTGTTTCTGCCGCGCGCGCGATAGATGATTCGCTGATCTCGGTGGAATGGGCGTAGCCGGCAACCTCGCCGCAGACCGCTCTGAGCCCAAACCCCTCAGAGGCATCGTAACTTGCGGTTTTTAGTCGACCATCGTCAAAAACCAGCGCCTCTGAAACGCTTCGCTCCAGGAAAAGCTCACCATCCTCCGCGCCTGACAGGGTTTGTTGAAGCTGTTTCAGAGACCGGTCACGGTCCAGATGTGTTTCAAAAGGCTGAAAATCTGAGGTCTGCACTTAATGCTCCTTGCCCATTCAAATCAAAAAAGCGTCCGTTTGCCGCGCCATAGTTTCTTTATTCCACGACGATAATATGGTTTTAGACACCCAAGACTCAATGATGGTAGCCGCGACTCGACGAAAAGCCTGAAAAATTTTCGGAATTTCAGCAACCAGCCTACCGCCAACACCATAACTGACCTGGGTGAGATATGCGCTTTAAAACGTTTCTTTTAGGATTAATCAGTGCCGTTGTCGCCGCACCTGCAAGTGCGCAGGACGGACTAGAGATTATCGGTGCTCCTCAGCCTCGTGGCACGGGTTTCCAACCTGCAGCAACGGAACTAGCCGCTGAGCTACAGACACTTGATTGGTTTTTGTTGATCATCATCACAATAATCTCGGTATTTGTCGTGGGATTGCTGGTCTGGTGCGTCCTTCGCTACAACCGCAAAGCAAACCCGACGCCGGGCAGTTTTACGCACAATACAACAATCGAGGTCGCCTGGACCGTGGTTCCGGTCGTCATCTTGATGTTCATTGGCGCCTATTCACTGCCGGTACTTTTCAAGCAACAGATCATACCCGAAGCCGATCTGACCATTAAAGTCACAGGATACCAGTGGTATTGGGGCTACGAGTATGTCGATCACGACTTTGCGTTCGATAGCTTTTTGCTGGATCGGGAAGAACTGGCAGAAAATGGCTACACGGATGATCTCTATCTGTTGGCGACAGACACGGCGGTTGTCGTCCCGGTTGGAAAAACAGTGGTGATGCAGGTCACAGGGGCCGATGTTATCCATTCGTGGACAATACCCGCGTTCGGCGTGAAGCAAGATGCAGTACCAGGGCGTTTGGCAGAACTATGGTTCGCGGCGGAACGCGAAGGCGTGTATTTCGGACAGTGTTCCGAACTGTGCGGCAAAGACCATGCCTACATGCCAATCACCGTCAAAGTCGTCAGCCAAGAAGCTTACGACGCATGGCTCGCAGGAGCCATTGACGAATATGCAATGAACTCGACGAGAGCCGATGCCTCGTATGACATCGCGCTGGCGCAGTGACATAGACACAAACCTCGTTTGACGCCCCCTTCAGGGCATCAAACGCGCAAATACGGCCTCCATGCCAAAAGGCACTATCATGAATCAAGCCAGCCTTTCCTTAGAATCGCCTAGCCAAGACGCCGAGATTGGTGACTACTTCGCTCTGCTGAAGCCTCGGGTTATGACCTTAGTGGTTTTTACGGCGTTTGTAGGATTGCTTGCTGCACCCGTGTCCATTCATCCGTTCGTTGGGTTTTGTGCCATTCTGTTCATTGCCGTAGGCGGTGGCGCAGCTGGTGCGTTGAACATGTGGTACGACGCGGATATCGACGCCATAATGAAGCGCACGACGAAACGTCCGATACCGTCGGGGCGTGTCTCTCAAGGGGAAGCACTGGCCATCGGGCTTGGACTCTCCGGTTTTTCGGTGGTTTTCCTTGGTTTGGCGACTAACTGGGTTGCTGCTGGACTTTTGGGATTCACGATCTTTTTCTATGTGGTCATTTACACCATTTGGTTGAAGCGCTGGACGCCCCAAAACATCGTAATTGGTGGGGCGGCCGGTGCCTTTCCGCCGATGATCGGGTGGGCCGCGGCGACAGGCTCCGTTAGTTTAGAATCGGTGCTGATGTTTTGTTTGGTGTTCATGTGGACACCACCACATTTCTGGGCACTGGCGCTGTTTATGCGCGGCGATTACGATGTCGCTAAAGTCCCCATGTTGACCGTGACACACGGGCGACGCGCGACCCGGATCCACATCTTGGTCTACACGCTGTTGTTGGCCGCTTTAGCGCTGGCCACTTCTGCAACATCCGTCGGAGGGTTTGTATACCTGGGCACAGCGTTTGTTCTGAACGGCTTGTTCTTGAAAGGGGCTATAGATATTTGGCGACGTGATGAGACACAGTCAGAGGCCGACGACTACAAAGTAGAAAAACGCTTTTTTAGGCTCTCTCTGCTCTACCTTTTCGCGCATTTTGGTGCCATTTTGATTGAGGCAGGATTGGATCGTTATACCACCGGAGGGACGTTTTGATGCAAACTGAACACGAACTCCACAGCCGCCGTATGGGTCGTAATTTATGGGTAGGCGGTTTGCTGATCGCTTTTGTGGCACTGATTTTTGGACTAACGGTAGTGAAAGTGACCGAAGGCGATATTGCCGGTGCTTTGAAAATCGAAGGAACCGACCAGTGATATCTGATGCCAAGCATAAAACGGCGCTTCGTGCTGTTGGTGTGGTGATCATGATGGGCAGCCTCGCGTGGGCTTCTGTACCGTTTTACGACTGGTTTTGCCGTGTTACTGGCTTTGGCGGCACAACAAACACTGCGGAATACGGATCTGACGACATTCTCGATCAAACGATAAAAATCCGTTTTGACGCGTCTTTGGAACGGGGCATGCCATGGGAATTCAAACCTGTCGAAAGGATGTTGGAGCTGCGCATTGGGGAAACTGGCTTGGCATATTATGAAGCCTACAATCCCACCGACACTCCGATTGCCGGTTCTGCAAGTTTTAATGTGTTTCCCTATGAGGCCGGTGGCTTCTTTTACAAGGTTCAGTGTTTCTGCTTTGAGGAACAAATCCTGCAACCGGGTGAGCGCGTTTTAATGCCGGTCACCTTTTTTGTTGATCCCGAGATCGTATCGGACCGGGACGCCAAATACACGCATACCATCACGCTGTCTTACACCTTCCATAGTATTGACCTTCCTTCCGAGGCTCAGGCTGCTATGACCACAGATAAGACAGCGACCTATAACTAACGCCTGCTACGAGGGAACCAACGCAATGGCGCACGCGAAAAACCACGACTATCACATTTTGAACCCCTCGCATTGGCCCCTTTTGGGTGCCATATTTGCGTTTGTAATGCTCTTTGGTGCTGTTGCCTGGATGGGCCAGGGGGCACTAACAGTCTTTGGCGGCCTTGTAATTCAGGGTCCTTGGATGTTTCTTATCGGCTTTGTTGGTGTTCTTTACACTATGTTTGGCTGGTGGGCTGATACCGTTACGGAAAATCAGGTCGGAGACCATACCCCCGTTGTTCTGATCGGGTTACGCTATGGCGTTATTCTGTTCATCATGTCCGAAGTCATGTTCTTTTTCGCGTGGTTCTGGAGCTTTTTCAAACACGCAATCTTTCCGATGCATCCAGACGGTCTAAGCCCGGCAATAGACGGCGTTTGGCCACCTGCGGGAATTGAAACATTTGATCCGTGGCACCTTCCATTGATAAATACACTGATCTTGTTGTGTTCTGGCGCCGCGTGCACGTGGGCCCACCACGCCTTAGCTCATGAAAACAACCGAAAAGATATGATCAACGGTTTGGCACTATCGGTCGTATTAGGTGTGATCTTTACCATTTTTCAGGCCTACGAATATTCGCATGCGGCTTTTGGATTTTCTGACAGCATTTATGGTGCGAACTTCTTTATGGCGACTGGCTTCCATGGTTTCCATGTCGTTGTGGGCACGATCTTCTTGTTCATCTGCATGCTGCGTGCCATGCGCGGTCACTTCAGTTCCAACAGTCATCTCGGATTCGAAGCCGCCGCTTGGTATTGGCATTTTGTCGATGTGGTTTGGTTGTTCCTCTTTGCCGCAGTATATGTTTGGGGCGGTTGAGGGGTTGACCCTTCTGACCTAGTGCGTAGACCAAGGCGCTCCCTGCTGGCGCGCCTTGGTTTTTTGGAGAACTCTGTGACGCGGTACATTGCCCCAGTAATGATCGGTTTGGTTGGCGCTGCAATACTGGTCTGGCTTGGAACCTGGCAACTGGAGCGTTTGCACTGGAAGCAAGATATCTTGCGGGATATCGCCCAGACGATTGCCGCGCCTCCCAGCCCTCTACCACAATCACCTGATCCCCAAACCCATAGATATCAACCTGTGGAGCTGACCGGGGATATCTCTGACGAGTCTCTACATGTTCTGGTTTCAGTCAAACTACGCGGCGCGGGCTGGCGCGTTATTTCACGGTTTGACGTGATAACGCCGGACGGGTCCAGATCACTCTTGCTGGATCGCGGCTATCTTGAGGCCTCAGACAAAAACAGTGCTCGCGCGGCGATGGACGTGACTGTTCAAGGCAATCTTCACTGGCCAGACGACCGCAATAATGCGACCCCAGACAATAATGAAAAAGACGATATTTGGTACGCTCGAGACATAGATCAGATGGCCGCTGCGCTTGGTACTGAGCCGTTCATGGTTGTTTTAAGAAACCGCACCCCTGCCGATGATCTCTTAACGCCATTGCCAGTCGATCCCAGCGGGATCCCTAATGATCACCTTCAGTACGCCATTACCTGGTATTCACTTGCAGTAGTATGGCTTGTTATGACAGGTGTCTGGATAAGACGCCTTGCACGGGGCACGGAGGCCTAACGATGCGCTATATCTCCACACGCGGCCAAGCGCCTATTCTCGGTTTCGAGGATGCAATGTTGTCCGGCCTAGCAAGGGATGGCGGCCTGTATATTCCTGAAACTATTCCCCAAATGACAGCGGCAGATATACGCGCTTTGCAGGGACAAAGTTATGAAGAAACAGCATTTCGCGTCATGCGTCCGTTTATAGGTGATAGCCTAAAAGACTACGTTTTCGCGGACCTGATTGCCAATGCCTATCGCGGATTTGGTCATGCCGCCCGCGCACCCTTGGTACAACTTGCACCAAATCATTTTTTACTCGAATTGTTTCACGGCCCTACATTGGCATTCAAAGATTTTGCGATGCAACTGATCGGGCAGCTTTTTCAAGAAGCTCTGGCCCGGCGGGGAGAGCGGGTTACAATCGTGGGTGCAACTTCGGGCGATACAGGGTCTGCAGCGATTGAGGCCTTCCGCGGTCTGGACGCAGTGGACGTGGTCATCCTGTATCCCGACGGGCGCGTGAGTGAAGTTCAGCGACGGCAAATGACAACGCCTGTCGAAAACAATGTACATGCCTTGGCCTTGGATGGAGATTTTGACGATTGTCAGGCGCGCCTAAAGGACATGTTCAACGACTTTGCTTTTCGGGACAGTGTCCGCCTTGCAGGTGTGAATTCGATCAACTGGGCGCGCGTCCTGGCTCAGGTTGTTTATTATTTCTCCTCTGCAGTCAGTCTTGGTGCCCCAGATCGCAAGGTCAGCTTTACAGTTCCCACAGGCAATTTTGGGGATGTTTTTGCGGGATATATCGCCAAACGTATGGGACTGCCGATAGACAGGCTGGTTATCGCAACAAACCATAATGATATCCTGCACCGGTGTATCACGACCGGTCGCTATGATACGGATAACGTGTCTCCGACAATCTCCCCCTCGATGGATATTCAGGTCTCGTCAAATTTTGAACGCGCACTCTTTGATGCTTATGACCGGGATGGGTCGGCAGTCGCCCAGTTAATGAACGAATTGGCAGATGGGGGCTTTGCCGTCAGCCAGGGCGCATTGCAGACCCTGCGCGATACCTTTGACAGTGGACGTGCCAGCGAGGACGAGACACTTTCAATGATCACGCGCGCAAATGCCAGCATGGGCGAGCTTCTTTGTCCACATTCGGCGGTGGGTGTTCATGTCGCAAACGCACAGCGGGACGCAGGCACGCCCATGATAACCTTGGCAACAGCACATCCCGCAAAATTTCCAGCTGCCGTTAAAAAGGCCACTGGTATCCATCCACCTCTTCCACAACGCATGTCCGACCTGTATGAACGACCGGAGCGCGTGACAAAGGTTCCAAATGATCTGCCCACGCTGCAAGCCCTGATTAAGGAGCGCCAATCCAAGTGACGGTTCGTACAGCGACATTAGATAACGGGTTCCGCATTGTATCCGAACACATGCCCGGCCTTCAATCCGCATCTGTTGGGGTCTGGGTCACAGCAGGCGGGCGACATGAGACACCAGAACAAAACGGCATAGCGCATTTTCTGGAACATATGGCGTTCAAGGGAACAACCAGTCGCAACGCATTACAGATAGCAGAGCAAATTGAAGATGTAGGAGGCTACATAAATGCCTATACATCTCGCGAGGTAACCGCATTCTATGCGCGTATTCTTCGAAACGACGTTCGCCTGGCTCTGGACGTGATCAGCGACATTCTACTCAACCCGCTCTTTGAGACTCGGGAAATAGAAATTGAGCGTTATGTGATCCTGCAAGAAATTGGTCAGGCGCTGGATACACCTGACGACGTAATTTTCGATTGGTTACAGGAAAAATCCTATCCTAAACAAGCCCTAGGCCGCACGATCCTGGGTGAGGCAGACCGTATACGTACTTTCAATCGGGATCACCTTTTAACATTTGTCGATCAACACTACGGTCCGGAACAAATGATCCTCTCCGCTGCGGGGGCAGTCAATCACGAGCAAATCGTGGAACAGGCACGAGAAATATTTGGCAACTTGAAACCTCGAAAGCAATCGCTCACAGAGACCGCGCGTTTTGTCGGGGGCGAAAGGCGGTTCGAAAAGCCGCTTGAACAGGCGCATATGGCGCTGGCTTTCGAAAGCCCCGGTTATCGCGATGATGACTTCTATACTGGGCAGGTGTACTCGATGGCATTGGGTGGAGGTATGTCATCACGCCTTTTTCAGGAAGTCCGAGAAAAGCGCGGGCTTTGCTATACGATCTTTGCCCAAACCGGAGCATACTCCGACACTGGTATGACAACGATATATGCAGGTACAAGCGAGGAAGATTTAGCGAATCTGACGTATCTGACAATTGATGAAATGAAGCGCGCAGCCGACGATATGAAAGATGATGAAGTCATGCGCGCCCGGACACAAATGAAGGCTGGTCTTTTAATGGGGCTGGAAAGTCCATCCAGCAGAGCCGAGCGTCTCGCGCGCATGATCCAGATCTGGGGTCAGGTTCCTGATCTATCGGCGACGGTAGAAAAGATTGATTCAGTCACAACGCAGGATGTCCGTAACTTTGCAACATACGCCGCCACAGAGGCTGCGGCCGCGATGGCGCTGTATGGACCAATCGCTGGCGCGCCAGATCTGAGCGATCTACAGGCACGCCGGACCAGCTAATGCGTTTGCTGCGGCGCAAGTTCCGGCTCGATAGCGAACGTCTTGTGTTGCGGCCACCGGTACACACCGATTTTAATGCCTGGGTCACACTGCGACGGGAAAGCGCTGATTTTCTTATACCTTGGGAACCACGTTGGTCGACTGATCATCTAAGGCGAAGCGGTTTCACCCAAAGGGTATACTGGGCCAATCGATCTATCGCTGATGAGACTGGACTGCCGCTGTTTTTGTTTCGCCGTCAGGATTCCGTCTTGCTTGGAGCGATTACGTTAAACAATATCCGGCGCGGGCCCGCGCAAACCGGGACCCTAGGCTATTGGATGGGTGAGCCTTATACGCGGCAGGGCTATATGCGTGAGGCGATAGAGGCGATTGTTCATCACGCGTTTGTACAGATGGGTCTGAGCAGGATCGAGGCCGCGTGTTTACCTGAAAACGTTGCCTCGCAAGGTTTATTGGAATCCACCGGATTTAAATATGAAGGTGTCGCGCAGAATTATCTACAGATAGACGGGCGTTGGCGTTCACACAGGCTTTATGCGATTCTAAGAGATGACCGCCGGGGCCGAACGTCGGCTACCTCTACGCCTTTGGCTGGGCTATAGTGTCGTAATCGAGGCGCTATCGTCCCTCTGGCATTGAAATAACGCGGTGTGTCGCTTGGGCGGCCTTGACAGAACAAACGGCTGATTATCTGACATGCCTTTACGTATTCTGACCAAAGGGATCCTGCGGATACCCTACACCCACGAGGTATAGACCTTGAGGCGGGCTGACTGGTCCGCAAGATGCTCGTTCGCGCGCTTTTAGTGCGTCGCCTACATTTTCAGGTGTCCAAGCGCCTGCACCAACGCGTTCGAGAGTCCCGACAAAGCTTCGCACTTGATTATGTAGAAAGCTTCGAGCTCGCACGTCAAAATGAATTTCGGACCCTGCCGGCGTCTGAACCTCTCGAACGTCAAGACGGTCCAAGGTCTTAACAGGGCTATTAGATTGACAATGCACAGACCGAAAGGTTGTGAAATCATGTCGTCCAACAAGATGGTCTGCACCAGCTTGCATAGCCGCAATATCAAGGTCATGCGGAACCTGCCAAACGTGTCCTCTTTCCATTGTCAACGGAGCCCGACGACAGTTGATTCGGTACAGGTAGCGTCGCTCCACTGCAGAGAATCTGGCGTGCCAAGTAGAATCAACTTTGGCACAATCAACAATTGCCACGGGCGAGGGACGCAGATGATAGTTCATAGCAGCAGCTAATTTGAACGGGTCCCAATTTTTCGATAGATCACAATGTGCAACTTGTGCGCGAGCATGGACACCAGAATCCGTCCGCCCTGCAGCTGCAATCGTATGACATCCTGGTTCCAGTTTCGACAAGGCTGTTTCAATCGCACCCTGCACCGAAGGGTGCTCAGCCTGACGTTGCCACCCGGAAAAGGGCGCGCCCATATATTCAATTTTCATCGCGTAGCGTTGCATCGAGTTCTCTCCAACGGTTCCCTGTTTGCTACACCGGTCAGTTGTGAACTCCAAGCATGATAAAACTCACCGTTTCTTGAATAAATTCGCTCAGAAAAATCATATTCAACTAAATATATACTTAAGAGGTATCGTTTTTATTCTAGAATACTCATAATCCACACGAAAGTTTTTTTGAACAAAATATGAATTTGAATTACCCTAAATTTATACAATAAGTGGAAAAGTAGATGGTAAAATTTCATCATTCAGAATTCGAAAAATTCGAATACAACATTAATCCAATATCGCAACAAATTTTCAAAAGTTGGCCTTATTTTGGTGCTATTTTCTCCGCTTTAAAAGAATTTTTATCTCATGAAACAGCAATTATTATGCTGGCTGATTCTACTGTTTCACCAACATCTCTCATAAATGACACAGATCACCTTGCGATCTTTATGACGAGTCTCAACGAAGCAC
>JAYQEA010000053.1:0-3066 GCA_038138625.1 Roseivivax sp. | reverse complement strand
ACGAAGCACTGGAGTACCTTACGGATCTTGACGATAAAAACATATGTTTTGTTGACGCTGACAAAATTTGCATCTCAGATCTTGTACACATAATGCCAAAAATAAAAAAAATACAATATAATCATGTAGTTATACTTTTATCAAAAGATATTTTTAGAATGTCGCATATCCGTATGCCGTCAAATATTGCTGATGGCTGCATCTGTCTTCGAAATGGACCAAGAATAGCGAGTGTGGAATTTGAAAGTGCCGTAGAAGTAAGCATGGCACGTCTAGACGAAAAAAGCCACTATTCACCAATTGCCTAATCGCACCTATGGTATCGGTGAAACTGTCGCGATCAACTATCAAAAGTTGATCGCGAATTTTTTTATAGACTTTTTCTATATATCAAAAAATCAAATTTTTATTTGTATGGTATACGCATATTTTGTAATATCATTTTCAATAAATGTATAACTTGTTAATCTGGTATAGGAGTATTCATAAAATGGATCGAATTGTTAAAAACTCTGATAAAAAGTCAGTTCTTTCTATATTTTCTGACAATATGTCACTCACTCTTTTTGGCGACCTTCTGAAGTCTTTCGGCTATAACGTCACATGTGCAAAATCGGTGAGAGATGCTGAAGTTTTGATAGAGAGCGGGCAAGACTTCGATATTGTTTTTACGCAACTGACCCATTCGGCGATGCCATCAGCTGCCGGGAACTCCGAAGTATATGCTTTAAATGTTTCAAGTTTGAAGGCACTGACCAACAACACTCCTATTGTCATTCTATGTTCTGGATCAGAGCCTGACAAAGTCCAAGAGGCTGCTCGTATGGGGGTGTCAGCATGTATTTTGCGCAGCGCGAGCACTAACCGAATAAAACATATCTTTGAAATTGTAATGGACGGCGGCACCAGTTTTCCCAAAGAGATGATGTTTTCAGATCCTGTTCGTATCTCTGAACAGGTTCGTGGCTTTTCTAAAGATGAAGCCCAGCTCATCTCGCATTTGGCACATGGACGATCAAACAAGGAAATCGCATTTGCGATGAGCACTACGGAAGAAAAAATTAAACAAAGCCTGCGTAGCGTCTACGAGCATTTGGGAACCAAAAACAGAACCCAAACGGTGATACAGGCAATGGATTTAAACCCAAACGAATTCACGAACCGTTTACAAAGCCTGTTCCAAGAAATTGCATAAAAATTCAGCCGTAAACGCCCTGTTTTTGATAACACAACGCCGGGCTGAGCCACGGACATTTGGCTGATTTCAGTGCGACCACTGGCAGAATAGTGTAGGGCATATTACGTTCAAGAACGTAGTAGCCACCTTAAGAAAGCTGAACCTTTGGTATTTCGTTTGCTGTCCGACAGCATGACCCGCGGCGTTGACTCCCTGACCGAAGGTGTGAGCGAGGCACTTTTCGAACCCGTCATTCGTGTCGGTGTAACGGGGCTGGCTCGGGCGGGCAAGACCGTCTTTATCACATCTCTGATCGCCAATCTTATGGACCGCGGGCGCATGCCGGGACTTCAGGCAGAGGCTGATAAACGCATTGTCGCTGCTTTTTTGCGGCCACAACCAGATGTCACAGTTCCCCGGTTCGAATTTGAGAGCCACCTTCAAACATTAACGACGTCGGAACCCAGTTGGCCCGACAGCACGCGTTCAGTCTCTGAATTGCGCTTATCGCTGCGCGTGCGTCCGACCGGGCTGCTTGGAGGTCTGCAGGGCCCCCGCACAGTACATATTGATGTCATTGATTACCCCGGCGAATGGTTGCTTGATCTTGGCCTGATGGATCAAAACTACGCAGATTGGTCCACTCGGATGCTGGATCGTATCAAGGACCGGCCAGGTGCCAGAGACTATCTTGGTCTGGCCACATCCGAGGACGCTTTGGCACCGCTGGATGAAACCCGCGCACGCAGTTTGACAAAAGCCTATTGCCGTCATCTTCATGATGCGCGTGCCGCCGGGTATTCAGACTGTGCCCCAGGACGGTTTTTGTTACCAGGTGATCTAGAGGGTAGTCCTGTTTTAACCTTTGCCCCTTTGCCAGCGCAGGCTTCGGCACCACGACGATCACTTTGGCGCGAACTGGAACGTCGGTTTGAAGCCTATAAGGCCAAGGTTGTTCGGCCCTTTTTCAAAGACCACTTCGCACGTCTGGATCGACAGATTGTACTTGTTGATACGTTGGGCGCCATACACGCAGGTCCTGCCGCCGTAGAAGATCTACGCAGAACTTTGGCAGAAATCTTAGGTTCGTTTCGTCCGGGGCGAAATGCATGGTTGACGTCAATGTTTTTGGGCAAACGTGTCGAACGCATTTTGTTTGCTGCAACCAAGGCAGATCACCTGCACCATACCCAACACGATTCTTTGACCCACATCATGGAAACTTTGGTCCGCGAGGCCAGCGATCGCGCGGCATTCAGTGGCGCCGAGACGAAAGCCATGGCAATAGCATCTTTGCGTGCCACAGTCGAAGAAGCCCTGCCTCACGACGGCCAACTCCTGAATTGTGTTCGTGGCCGGCTTCTGGATACGGGAAAACAGGCCGCGTTCTTTCCTGGGGAATTGCCGACGGATCCGCAACAGATCCTTGGACCAGCTCGTGACGGGGCGCAGCGGTGGCTGGAAAGGGACTATCAGATTATGCGTTTTGCGCCTGCACGGCTGACGCGTCGTCCTGGCGAGGGACCACCGCATATCCGCCTGGATCAAGCTGCCCAATTCCTGATAGGAGATCGGCTTTGACGCTCCGTCTGCGCGCTGCGCGTCCAACAGACGCCGGATCGATCGGCTCTATTATGTCGGAATTTATAGATTCAACAATCTGGATGCCTCGGGTGCACACCCGCGCACAAGACCTTGGCTTTGCGGGCACAATGATTGAACGTCACTGGTGCACAGTTGCTGAAAAAGACACGTTCATCGTAGGGTTTTTAAGCCGGGAAGGCGCGACAGTTCATGCGCTGTACGTGCATCGGGACTGGCGCGGACAAACGATCGGGCGGCATCTGCTGAACGAAGCCAAAACACAAAGCGCGACCCTTAATTTATGG
>JAYQEA010000052.1:0-25790 GCA_038138625.1 Roseivivax sp. | reverse complement strand
GGCTTTGAATTTTGCGGCCAGACGCTGAGGACTAAAAGGATAAGCCCTCCGATCATGAATGGCAGATTGATAACACTGCCCGGGGCGGTTCCGGTCGTTTCAATCGCTCGATTTGCCCCGACCCAAAGCCGCATCGCGTATTCGAATGAAAACAGCAGATAGAGCAATGGGATAAATGCGCGGTATCTTACTGCGGCCAGAAGATACACCAGTCCGATTATCAGCTGGGAGAGCCCCCACAAACTAAAAATACCGATCACCGTGTCAGCTGCGCCGGCAGGGTATGAATCAAGCGGGATTGACGCAATACTTTGCGCGCCGCCGTCGTGAGCGAATAGGTGGTGCTGACTGCGCCAAAGGGTGAGAGCTGTCAGCGCATAAAAGATATACAATGCTGCCCTGTGACCGGGAAAGTCATTACCAAGCATGGATGGAAAAATTCGATGCAACATGCGCCAGCGCTCCAAGTGATCATTTCAGAGTGACAGGCTAAGATCCCGGCCTGATGCAGCTGATGATCTGATACGAGAGCCATTTTGTCTACTCGCCTTTATTTATAGTGTAGTTGCGGGCGTGTGCTGTTTTTAGAGTGTAAAGTATTATGAGAAAATTCCCGCAACAAACGCGTTCAACTGATACGGTAAACACAATCTGCGAGGCCGCTATTCAGCTTTTAAATACCAACCAAGCACCCGCTTTTACGACCAACCATATTGCAGAACGGGCCGGTGTCTCTGTTGGAACCTTGTATCGTTATTTTCCAGATAAAATGGCTATCCTGAGATATCTGGTACGGCGCGAGATCGACCATATGCGCAGCCATGCCCTTAAAATCATTTCTGACTCAGATGCCACAGATACTGACACGCTTCTGCAGGAAATAATTGCGTTTTCAAATCACAAGTTCGGGGGACGTGAAATTGCAGCCTTCCAAGCCAAACGTCTTATAGAAAACGACCCGCTGTTATTAAACGAGATCCGAAATGTTAGAATCGAAGTTGTCAAAAAACTGGAGGAAAGGCTTCTGGAATTGACGCCAACGCGCAAAGGGCCGATGTCGGATGCGGCTCTGGCGGCATCTGTTGACGCGTTCATCGCAGCGACAGAAACGCTTGCCGGCCATAACCCAACGAAAACCGTTGACATCGCGCAGAAAAAGCAACTTTTGTCGTCAATTCTGGACGCAATGACCCGGTGATATCATCAACACGAAAGGCATCCCGACCGTAAAGCGATCGTGCTGAATGAATATGCCACGTAAAATATTTTAACCTTCTTTGTCCCGAAAACCCTGATTTTTTTCGTAACAACCAGACCCACGGGTGTTCAAAGATTAGGCTCGCCCTGCAACCCGAGTAACTTGCGGAACCCGGTCCAGTAGCCCGGCAAGCGAGGTGGTGTTTGTAAACCTGCCATGGCTTCTTCCGCCCAGCGGGTCATATCGGATTGTACAAATCCCCTGCCCCACTCCAAATACGCCGAGGCATCATCAGGTCGCAACCGGCAGGCTGATCCCACCAATCCAACCAGTGTTTCCGCCGGAGAGTACCATTCATCCTGAATGCCGGTGACACGGGTCTGCAACATCGGGCCCAGAAGCCGCATCAATCGTTTTTCCGAAAACAACAGCAAGATCTGCCCCATATCCTCGCGGCTATATCCAATCAAAGGCGGAAAGCTGTCGAAAAAGATTGCACGGCCTTCGCTTATGGCAAAATTTCTGATTGATGGATGAAAGCCGATGCGGGTTTGAGACTGGTCAACATTGTTCCAGAAACGGGCGATGACCTCACCTGCGGCCTGCATATATGTCAGTGTCTCCACCTTTGTGCCGCGCTGCATCATGGCGCGCATCATCGAATTTGCAGGTAACGCATCCTGAACGATGACAGGGATACGCGTTGCGCCATCCTGCAAAAGATGAATTTCGGTCTTGGGAACGGGCACACCCGCTTGGCGCAAAGCTGCGACATAAACGTCGTGGCGTTCGACAAGCAGATCCAGCGCGCCGGCATCCGACAAGCCACGATAGACCTTTATCACCTTATCGGAAAACGGGCCTTGGCTGGGACGAAACGGCGCGCAGAAGTACCCAAGTTTGGAGATCGGCGCACCCCGCGTGGCAGGGTCGGCGTCAAGCAGGTCGCGCAAGGCAGCAATATCTGTCATCGAAAAATCCCTTCGGTGGGTGCTTTAGCTGCTTGCGAGCAGATGCGCCACCTCGCTCCTCAATTCAGCGGCTTCTTGGTGCGCAGGACCCCGCCCCGCTTCGGATGCGCCGATGCCCTGTCCCATGGCCTCGGCATAGACCACGCGATTGCCAAGGCTGGTCTGGATGTGATGAACGGGCAAGGTTTTGGTGACATTTATGATGTCCTTGGCAAGACGCGTGCCCGATCTGGCACGATTCAAAACCACGGCGACCTGCTTTTCCTCACGCGCAGCAAGATCCAGAACGCCCTCTGTTGCCCAGACGTCAACGTGGCTCATTGAGATTGGCACCACCACCAAATCTGCAACCCTCAACGCCGGGCGCAGATCGCTGTCAGCCTTCGGCGGCGTGTCAATAATGACCATATCAAACGCCTCCACCAATTTGCGCGTTTCATATTCTATGCCCCAGGCCGAGGCGGTGGTAAAATCCAGACCATTGATCAAATCAGGACGATCCGCACGGGTCATAAACCAACGTCCGAGGCTGCCCTGTGGATCAATATCGACCATTGCCACACGCTGGCCTACCTTCCAAAATTCAACAGCAAGATTGGCTGCCAAAGTCGTTTTGCCCGACCCACCTTTTTGCTGTGCCACAGTAATAATCTTTCCAACCATCAAAGCAGTCCTTCTCAGATTTCTGCATCATAGCATTTCATTTCGCAATTGCAGCATAAGAATGCAGGGCTATGCAGCAGAGCATTGTTGGGATTTACTGCGCGCATGTTGTTCAGAAAGATATTGGTCATATGCTTTACGATTCTGGCGGTTGTTGCCGGTCCCTTACATGCCGGGGCTTGGCTGCGGGAGCCCAAGTCCGCTTTTGTGAGCGCATCTACGCGTCTGACTGCGCCGCCAAATGATCTGGGCCAAAGCTCCGGCTATAATTCATATTATGGCGAATATGGAGTGACAGAACTTTTCACCCTGGGATTGGATCTGGGTCAGGGGCGCTTTGGGGATGGCAAGCAAATCGGCTTTATCAGGCTACCACTTTATCAACCCGACACAGGATGGCGGGCGGCAACCGAATGGGGTATCGGAACCAGTAGGTCAGACTTTGTCATACGTCCGGGATTATCCATTGGACGCGGAACCGAAAATCGCCACGGCTATGGCTGGCAATCAGCGGATATGAGTATCACCTATCACCCGTCGACCGGCCATTGGGACACCAAATTGGACATCACGATCGGGACCGCCCTACCTGAAGGGCGACGATGGATTATGCAACTTCAGACCGGGCAAGACCACGGTGCAGACAGGTTTGCCAGACTTGCTCCATCGATCGTGATTCCCGTGCGCGATACAGTTCATGCCGAATTTGGACTATCTTATGGTGTGCTGGGTGAAAAATCGCTTGGCGCACTGGCGGGTATATGGATGGATTTCTAGAAGATGAGCAAACAGCAGCCCTACCTTCCCGTTGATGATGATGCGCGGATACTGGCGCGGTCGTTGATCACGCAAGCATATTTCGCCGCTTTGGCCGTACGAGATGCGGACGGTGCGCCTTTGGTGAGCCGCATTGCGGTGGCACCGACCGCTGAGGGGACGCCCATGGCGTTGGCCTCGGATCTTTCACAGCACAGCCAATGTTTGAAATCCGATCCGGTTGCATCTTTGCTGTTAGGAGAACCCAAAGACCGGGGGGATCCATTGACCTATCCCCGGCTAACGCTTCAGGCCAAAGTGCAATTTTTACGTCACGGCGACAGAGACCACGCCAAGATGGCGGCGCGCTTTGTGGCCCATCAGCCCAAAGCCAAGCTCTACATAGGTTTCGCCGACTTTGCGATTTTGACGTTCGATATTACGACGGTCTTCTTGAACGGAGGGTTTGGCAAAGCATACAATCTGCACACCTCCGATCTGATCACACGGACAAATCAGGCGCCGGAAGGATCTGCACTCCGCTGATGCGCCAGGCTCCATCGACTTGAATCATGCGATAGTCCAACGCATGTAGCGCGCCTGATTGGTCCTGAAACAACACCATTTGCCACAAAACGCCCGATATTTCGCGTAAATCAGCAAACTGGTAGGATCGGGGTCGCCACACCATGGGGTATCCATTGCGGACCATAGTCCCAAAGTTGGATGCTGTGCCGAACATCCGTTGGATCGACGGGCTGGCAAAGCTGAAGGCTTGTTCAAAATCATCCATCTGAAATGCGTTGATTTGGCCATTAATCGTCGACTGAATACCGCTGCTGGGATCTTGAGCGGATGTAGGTGCGGACCAAAGTAGAAAAACCGTTACAAACGGCAGAACGAGTGAAAACAAACGTGATAGCATGGGAACCTCCGAGCTTGATCTAGACGGATAGCTAGCGCGGTGAGCAACAGCGTCAAAACACAGTAAAGAGCAAAGCCACCAGATGTATCGTCGCCACAACCAGAAACAATCTGGTCGACATGTGGTGCCGAACAGCAAACGGTGTGCCCTATCCGCCGCGTGAATTCTGATGTGCATCAGATATTAATTACATTGGCCGCTTGAGAACAAAATAAGAACATTGTAAATGTATCTTATGATTCAGGCTTTGCTTTCACGCCATACACAAGAGGCCCGTCCAACTCTGCCCGTTCTTGGCGAGGCAGAATTTACACTTGCCCGTGTTCATGAAATTTGTGGCACAGCACGACGGACATTGGCGCTACAGATTGCCGCACGGGCCGGGGCTCCAGTATTCTGGCTTGCACCATCATGGGGGACAGACCCGTTAAACCCCGATGGAATACGGGAGTTTCTGCCGCCACAAGATGTGCTCTTTCTATCTGCCCGCAGGTCAGAGGATCTGTTATGGTCTATGGAAGAAATTCTCAGGTCAGGTGCGGTGCCAGTGGTGGTTGCTGATCTGCCAGCACCGCCAGCGCTGACACCGGTGCGCCGACTGCATCTCGCGGCGGAAGCTGGTACTGCCGAGGGACAATGTCAGCCACTTGGTTTGATTTTGACACCCGGTGCAGGAGGCGCACAAGGCGTAGAAAGCCGTTGGCGGATGGAGCCATGTCATCATGCTGAAGGCCGGCGTTGGCGACTGGAAAGATCACGCGCCCGCACTGCACCTGTGCGCAATTGGATGGTCACAGATGGCAAAGGAAACAACGGACTACAATTGGTTACGCCGACACAGCCTTTATGATCAACACACTCAGGGCCACCCCATTAACACGCTTATGCAAGGCCACACGCCGCGTCCTGATGGCAAATTGCGCTCTGACAACACAGCCGTAACGTTCAAACCACACCAAACAATGGCCGTACTGCGCCAGATCAAATTCGCACCCATCCGTGAAACGGAACGGTGAAGACACCTAAGTCTTATTTTATATCCAAAGCCAGCGCATGGATCTGCGCCATCAAGTCCTTACCCAACGCCGCATGAACGGCGCGATGACGGGCCAGCCGACCCATCGCCGACAGCTGTTCTGAGCGGATCATGACATTAAAATGGCTTTCTCCGCCTTCCTGAAACCCAGCGTGCCCTCGATGTGATTCGCTATCATCAACAACCTCGAGCTGCTCTGGCGCGAATGCGTCATTCAATTTTTGCTTTATCTCGTCGCAACGCGTCATAAAAAATTGCCCTTTCTACCCCTACCACTCTGCGCTCAATCGTCTAAACTCTGTTGTCCGAGTCGAAAAGGGGAACAACATGCCCAAATCAGATCCATTTGGATTCGACATGTCTGTGAAGTCAGCCAAAAAGAAAAATCCACGCGGTCGCCGCGGAATGACTGGTGCATCAGAAACATCGGTGCGGCAGTGCGAACACGAGGGCTGCAAAGAGGCCGGAAAATTTCGCGCACCAAAGGCGCCTGACGTGCTGGATGACTTTTATTGGTTTTGCAAAGATCACGTCAAAGAGTACAATCTTAAGTGGAATTTCTTTAATGGAAAAACTGAAGCTGAGATGAATGCTCAGGCGAGTAAAGATAAGGTTTGGGACCGAGAAACCAAAGACTTCCGTGATCCAGAAGCTCGGGCATGGGCTCGCCTTGGGATTGAAGACCCACATCAAGTGTTAGGAAACAACGCCACCCGAAATCCGGGGCGCAACGCAGCCACGGGAGGCAGCCGTAGGTTACCACCCACCGAACGTCGGGCGATCGAAGTTCTTGAAGCAAAAGAGACTTGGTCGAAAGCCGAAGTGCGCAAAGCCTACAAGGCACTGATCAAGATTTTACACCCTGACATGAATGGCGGTGATCGCAGTCAGGAAGAACAGCTTCAAGAGGTAGTTTGGGCCTGGGACCAAATAAAAGATAGCCGGAACTTCAAATAAACACTCTGGTCACCGCAGTTAATCCACCGTTAACTTTCTAACATCATCCTGTTTTTGTGTATGGAATGCGAGAAAATTATGCGGTGTCTAGTTGTCGAAGATGACGTGGCTATGGGGACCCTGTTGGCGGATTGCCTAGGCGACCTTGGTCACGACGTCACCAATGCCCACAGTGTTGAAGACGCACTTGTGTGTCTCAAAAACAAAAAATACGGGCTCCTTATTCTTGATTACCTTCTGCCGGACGGAACCAGCCTTGAGGTAGCAGATTACGCCTCCATCACATGCCCGAACGTGCGCACCATCTTACTGACGGGATCGAATGTTTTCCCGAATGGTGAAGGTGGTATGATGGCGCCAGGGATAGATTGGATTTTGCGTAAACCGGTCCCGTTGGCCGACATCGAAGCAGTCGTCGATTACGCCACCAAGGACGCAGAGCGCAATCCTCCTGTCAATCCCGCCAACGCATGAAAGCAACCAATATTTCCGCATCTTTTTTGATCGGTGCGATATTGTGCATCGCCATTTGGGCCATCCTTGAGCGTGCGAAACAGGATGTTTTGCATAATTTGATCCGCGTCGAATCCGAAGCTGTCGCTCTGGTTGTTGAGCGTGATCTGTCCTTACATTTGTCGCGACTGACAATCCTGGCTCGCAATATCATTCTTCAAAATCGTCGAAGCCTCCCGATGGTGACGAAACAAACCGATGATTTCGATCACTATCAAAATATTTTTGGCCATGTTGCGGTTTTGGATGCGCAGGGTTTCCAGATAAGCGGCGGTCATCCTGAGGGGCCCAGCAATCATGCCATGCTTGTCTCTCCGGACATTCTTGCGCTTGCGCGTCAGACTGCTCAACCCATCCTACGTACGCGAGAGGACCAACCTCTAATCAGAATGGTGTTGCCCACATATCAATCCGGGGTCTTGATCGGCTTTTTGGTTACCGAACTCATGACTAACGCATGGATAAACGATCTTTTGCTGGACCCGACTTGGCCACTGGCCAGACGCGGTTTTTCGGCTCAAATTTTTATTGGCGACGAGGTCGTATTCAGATCTCAGGACTTCGACACACTCAGCACAGAACGGATCAATTCAGACCGGATCAAAATATTCAATACTCATATACGTAGCGAATTGCGCATCCGACCAAGCGAGCTACCCAGGCTTGCCCGCAGCTTACCAGAGACTGTTGCAGCCTTGTTATTTCTGGTTGGGTCATTTGGTGTCTGGGCACAATATCAACGCCTGCGCGCACTTGCCGCAGAAAAGGCCGCCTCGGACGCTGCGGCCGCCTTGCGTGCGACAAATGCAACCTTACGCAGTGAAGTTGATGTTAGACGAAAGGCCGAAACCCAAGCCACACGCGCGCAGGAGGCCACAGCTCTTTTTTTAGCAACAATGAGCCACGAAATTCGAACACCTCTGAACGCGATAATGGGCATGTTTGAATTGATAGAGCGCGCAGATGTCCCACCCCGGGTGGTAAGACAGGCGCAGGCAGGCCGATCTGCAGCCATGAGGTTATTTTCCGAACTGACAAATGTACTCGACGCCAGCCGTTTAGACGCAGGTGCGCTCACCGTGCACCGCAGGAACACCAGATTGGCGGACCTGATCTCAAGATGGTCGGATAGCTTGGTGGCCCTGTGCGATCATAGCCGCAAACCTGTAAGGCCTTTGGTAGAAATTGGTTCGGATATGCCCGAAACTGCTTATCTGGACGTCGATCGCACCACAAAAATTCTCGGCAATTTGATGGATAATGCTCTTAAATTTACGGCCGAAGGTGAAGTCGCTATTCGTATAAACAAAAAAGGAAATGACCTGATTATCCGCGTGGCTGACACCGGAATCGGAATTCCGCGCGATCGGCGCGCCCTGTTGTTTCAACGGTTCTATCAAATTGATGACGAACGCAACCGCAGTTTTGATGGCGCCGGGCTTGGGCTTGCTATCAGCCGCGAAATTGCTGAGCTCACGCAATCCGAGCTTGTGATAGAGCACACCAGGACATACGATGATAATGACAATGACCAAGAAACCGGCACAGTTTTTCGCCTGACAATTCACAGCGCATTTTCCAGCGCGACAAAACATCACGATGGAATGCCAAGTGTCAAATAGGGCGTTGCATGTGCTAATTGTGGATGATGACATCGTCACCCGCTTTTTATTGACAGAATTTTGTCGAACACTGAATCACGTTCCCACCGCAGTCCCCAATGGAAAAAGCTGTCTTGAGAAAATTTGCGATCCGGCCTTTGTCTGTGATCTTATTTTTATGGATATGCACTTAAAGGGCGAGACTGGTATTGATATTGCACGCAACATTCGCGCCCTTGAAAATCAAGGTAGGTCCACAGTTCCAATTGTAGCCCTGACAGCTGATCCCGATTTTGCACTTAGCGGTATACCTCACTTATTTTGCGAAATTCTCAGCAAACCTTGCAGTCTGACACAGATCGATGGCTATTTGCGCTTGCATGCCACCAATACGATCCGCTAACGCCTTGCCCTTGAACAACCTTGAATTATCCTACACAGAGGCGCGGATCGAGCAGAGGAATAGGGCACATGGCGGGCGACATGGATAGCAATACAAAACCAACCGAAGAGATTTCGGTCCGTGAAGTGTTTGGCATAGACACGGATATGACCGTTCACGGCTTTGCTGAGCGTACGTCGCGTGTGCCGGATTTGGACAGCACTTACAAATTTGATCCAGACACCACGCTGGCGATTCTGGCTGGGTTTCGCAACAATAGACGTGTCATGATCCAAGGCTACCATGGCACGGGCAAATCAACACATATTGAACAAGTCGCATCCAGGCTGAATTGGCCTGCAGTGCGCGTCAACCTGGACAGCCATATCAGCCGGATCGATTTGATCGGCAAAGATGCCATCAAATTGGTTGACGGCAAGCAGGTCACGCAGTTCCAAGAGGGTATCTTGCCTTGGGCCCTGCGCAATCCGACCGCAATTGTTTTTGACGAATACGATGCCGGCCGCGCAGACGTGATGTTTGTTATCCAGCGCGTTCTGGAGACCGACGGCAAGCTGACCCTTTTGGATCAGAACGAAGTTATCACGCCACACAAATATTTCCGATTGTTTGCGACGGCCAACACAGTCGGTCTGGGTGACACAACAGGCTTGTATCACGGCACGCAACAGATCAACCAAGGACAGATGGACCGGTGGTCACTGGTGGCCACGCTCAACTATCTGTCAATTGACGCGGAAACCAGTATCGTTCTGTCCAAGGCGCCCCATTATAACACCGAAGCGGGACGCAAAACGATCCGGCAGATGGTAACCGTGGCAGACTTCAGCCGCCGTGCCTTTATGAATGGTGAACTCAGCACTGTGATGAGCCCCCGCACAGTTATCGCCTGGGCCCAAAATGCCGAAATATTCCGTGACATTGGATATGCTTTCCGCCTGTCATTTCTAAACAAATGCGATGAGCTTGAGCGCCAAACCGTAGCAGAGTTCTACCAGAGGTGTTTTGACGAAGAGCTTCCAGAAAGCGCGGCAAGCTTGAGCATCGTCTAAAACTGACCCAAATTTGCGTACAAGGCCGTCTCACGATTTTGCGTGCAGGCGGCTTTTTCATGGTCCCTGAAAGCAGTTCTCCATTAAAAGTTTTCAAAAAGATTATTTAGCAATCGAAAATTTTTACTGTATGCTTCTTTTATGAGCACATTGCGAAAACCATTTTTGGTGTTCTTAATCCTGTTCAGCTTGGCTACGCCGGCCAGGTCGGGAACGCTTGATCCCATCATGGACCTTTCTCAGCAATTTGCATCCTGCCTCGGTCGTTACTCTGCCGAGCTGGAACATCGGTTTTTGCTGGGCGAACCCGCAGAACAAAGTATCGCACGGCGCGACTTGTTCAAAGACCTGTTGTTTGCAGTGGCACCCAACGCAGATAATCTCGAGGGCAATGGCGCGCGTATCTTGTCTCTGCGCGTTGAAGCCAAACACGCCCAGAAACGACTGCTGCACACCGCAACCTTCAACGGAAATCAACGTCTGGCGCGTCACGCAAAGGCGCGCGCGCTGCGCGAAATCCAAACATGCGACATGCTTGCCTTGGGCTAAATATACTGATTGGTGCAGCCATTTGCCTATCTCGCAGGGGACAAATAAATTTCGGCGCGTCATAGCCGCCCAGAATTGCCTGAACCATGCAATTTGTGGAACGCCTGCTCTTGCCAATCCGGGGTTGGCGGCACAAAACCCACATATGATTTCGCGTTTCTTTCCAGTTGGACCCGCTCTGATGGTTGCCTTGGCGCTTTGCGCGGCCCCCGTCATGTCACAATCCCTATCACCCGCAGAACAAGCCGCCAAAGAAAAGGCCCCCCTGTCCGAAGATGATCAAGCGCTCCGCGCGTTAGGGTGCCGAATCGGAGGCGCTGCGCAGGCGCGCCCTATGACCCTGCCCGAAGGCCCGTCCGGCCGATATGTTGTGCTGCCGGATATGGCGTTTCTAAAAATTGCACAGCTCGTCGTTTCCGATGCCGTGTCCCAAGACGTTGCGCTGCTTGCGTTTGAAGATCTGCCCAACGGCGGCATTTGGCCGCGCGATTTTTGTGCCGTTATCCAAATGCATTACGAGGGACCGCATATGCTGGTTGGTGGGGCAGTCACCGCCCAAGGGCTTTGGCTGCGGAATGGATTGGATCTCGCGACAGAATATCCAAATACAAGCGTAATTGTCTCAGACCGCGGACAGTTGGACCTTGTGCCATCATCAGGCTACATTGCTCTTAATCTTGCTGATCCGGCTGTTCAGGCGTGGTGGCAGGGCGAAAGCGGAATATCAGTTCTGCGGCGGCCCTCTGCACCTGCCATACAAATGGGTCAGACCCTGTTTTTTCCACTGGCGCAATAAGCGCTGCGTCATAGGCATTTCGGCATGAGCAAACCGTCTGATAACCCCGCAGATCCTTTCAAAAAGGCATTGGCCGACGCCACCAAGGTCATGGCCGACGATCCTGATCTGACGGTCAACTTTAGCGTGGATCCATCAGGCGTATCCGGTGACACCATGCGGCTGCCACAAGTCAGCCGACGCATGACACGGGACGAGGTCCTGCTGGCGCGCGGAACCGCCGACGCGCTGGCATTGCACCGTCGCTATCATGACGACGCGACCTTTGATCGCTATCTGCCCTCTGGCGAAATGGCCCGTGAATTGTACGAAGCCATGGAAATTGCCCGCTGCGAGGCAATGGGCGCGCGGGACATGCCCGGCACCGCTGGAAATATTGACGCAAAAATCGGACACGAGGCCCTGCGGCGCGGATATGATCGGATCACTCAAGCCTCAGAGGCCCCCCTGGCCGCTGCGGCGGGATATCTGGTGCGCCATCTGGCAACGGGACGTGATCTGCCCGCAGCGGCGTCCAACGTCATGGAGCTCTGGCGCGGCTTTATTGAAAGCCAGGGCGGTGAAGCGCTGGAAACCGTTTCGGACAGATTGGCTGATCAGGCCGATTTTGCGAAACTTGCACGACAGATCATCTCGGATCTGGGATATTCGGACCAATTGGGCGATGACCCCGACGAACTGGACGAAGAGGCCGAAGATCAGGCCGACGAAGGTCAAGACGATGAACAGGAACCCGACAGTTCAGGTCAGGACGACGACAGTGGTGACGAGGCCGACGCCAGTCCCGAACAAAGTCAGGAACAACAGCAAGACCCGAGCCAGGCTCAGGTCTCGATGGATGATCAGGACAACGCAGAAGAAGGCGAAGAAACCGAGCTGCCCGAAGGCGAAGCGCCACTTGATCCTCCACCTCCAATGCCACACTCGGCCGCGGACCCGGACTACCGCGTTTATTCCACTGCCAACGACGAAGAGATCCGCGCCGAAGACCTTGCAGAACCCGTGGAGCTGGAACGACTGCGCGCCTATCTTGATCAGCAGCTGGAACCGCTGAAAGGCGCTGTAAGCCGGCTGGCCAACAAACTTCAGCGACGCCTGCAGGCGCAACAGAACCGCAGCTGGGACTTTGATCAGGAAGAGGGCATCCTAGACGCAGGACGTTTGGCCCGTGTCGTGGCCAATCCAACCACACCGCTAAGTTTTAAAATCGAAAAAGATACTGAATTCCGCGATACAATGGTGACGCTATTGCTGGACAATTCCGGATCTATGCGCGGACGTCCGATTTCAATCGCCGCCATCTGTGCAGACGTGCTTGCCCGCACTTTGGAACGATGCAGCGTCAAGGTCGAGATCCTTGGGTTCACCACCCGTGCCTGGAAAGGCGGGCAAGCCCGCGAAGGTTGGCTGAACGCTGGTCGCGAACATCAACCCGGTCGCCTGAATGACCTGCGCCACATTATCTATAAATCGGCAGACGCCCCATGGCGACGCACGCGCGATAACCTTGGCTTGATGATGAAAGAGGGTTTGCTCAAGGAAAATATAGACGGTGAAGCGCTGGAATGGGCACATAAACGCATGCTGGGCCGACCCGAAGCACGTAAAATTCTGATGGTTATTTCTGACGGTGCGCCCGTGGATGACAGCACCTTGTCTGTAAACCCGCCAAATTATCTGGAAAAACATCTTCGCGACGTTATTGCTTTGGTCGAACGACAGGCACGGGTGGAGCTTTTGGCAATCGGTATTGGTCACGATGTGACGCGCTACTATGACCGCGCCGTCACCATCACGGATGTCGAACAACTGGCAGGGGCCATGACGGAACAACTTGCAGCCCTTTTCGACGCTGATCCAAAGGCCCGCGCACGCGTTATGGGAATGGCACGCGCCTCTTAACTGCAACGCCATACAGCCGAGTTGAGCGCCACTCGACATGAGACGTACAGCAATAAATTGCCTTTAGTGTCTGTTTTAGGCAAAAATCTGGGGCTTTGCCGGGGGCCCCAGTCGGGATACCCTTACACATACGCGACATTCAGTGAGTTATATCATGTTTCAGACATTTGTAGAAACCGCAGCCCCCGAATATGGCCCCACCCGCCTGAACGGTCTGCGCAAAGAAATGACCAAGCTCGACCTCGATGGATTTATCGTGCCCCGCGCCGATATGCATCTTGGAGAATACGTGGCACCGCGCGACGAACGCTTGTCATGGCTAACAGGTTTTACCGGTTCGGCTGGTTTTTGCATCGCGTTGCATGACAAAGCCGGTGTATTCGTTGATGGCCGCTACCGCGTGCAGGTCCGTGCGCAGGTGGACCCTGTCTTTACACCGGTGGACTGGCCCGAAATATCTTTGGCGGATTGGTTGTTACAAAATACCAAAGCCGGGGCAAGGATCGGATTTGATCCCTGGCTTATGCCCTTGCAGCAACTGCGCAATCTACAACAAAATCTGGACGATCGCACACTGACCCCTTGCCAGAACCTTATAGACACCATCTGGACCGATCAGCCAGAGCCCCCGATGGGTATGATTTTTGAACAGCCCGATGATCTGGCGGGTGATACCCGAAAGAACAAGATAACCCGACTGGCCGAGGAGTTGGGCCCAGCTGCATCCACCGTCTTGACGCTGCCCGACAGCATTGCCTGGCTATTGAACATCCGAGGCCGCGATATTCCTCGAAATCCCGTTCCGCACGCATTAGCCATGCTGCATGCCACGGGACGAGTCAGTCTGTTTATTGCACCACAAAAGATGGGAAATACAGATCTTGGGCCGCTGGTAGATATCTTTCCACCCGAGGATTTCCTAAACCATTTGTCCAATGGGCAAGGAGCTATTCAAGTTGATCCGTCCTCTGTTCCAACAGCAATCATATCTTATCTCGAGACCGCGGGCATTGATATAATCGAGGCACCGGATCCCTGCGTTTTACCCAAAGCCTGCAAAACACCAGCTGAAATCGCAGGTACCCGCAAAGCCCACCTGCGGGACGGTGCCGCAATGGTGCGCTTTCTTTTTTGGTTGGATCAACAGGACCCCGAGAGCCTAACAGAAATCGACGTTGTACGCGCGGTCGAAGCTGAACGCCGTGCCACAAACGAATTACGAGATATAAGCTTTGATACGATCTCTGGTGCCGGACCCAATGGCGCGATCGTACATTACCGCGTGACAGAAACGACCAACCGTCACCTGAAAAACGGGGAGTTGCTGCTGGTTGACAGCGGCGGACAATATCAAGACGGCACAACCGACATCACACGGACAATTGCTATCGGTTCTCCGGGGCAAGAGGAACGCGATGCGTTCACACGCGTTCTGCGCGGCATGATCACCCTATCCCGACTGCGCTGGCCTGCTGGGCTGAATGGACGTGATCTTGATATCCTCGCGCGGACACCACTTTGGGACGTAGGGCTGGATTACGGGCACGGTACAGGTCATGGGGTCGGCAGCTACTTGTGCGTCCATGAAGGACCGCAACGGATTGCCCGAACCAGCAATCAGGCTCTTTTGCCGGGTATGATCTTATCAAACGAGCCCGGATTTTATCGCGAGGGCGCGTTTGGAATTCGGCTTGAGAATTTAATCGTGGTCGATCACGCACCCAGACTGCCAAAGCAAACAATTGACGACATGCTTTGCTTTGAAACTTTGACATGGGCTCCGATTGACCGTCACCTTATAGACGTTAACGCTTTGCCGGCCCCGGACCGCCAATGGCTCAACGATTATCACGCCGAAGTCCTGCGTCGGATTGGCCCGCTGGTTGACGCGCCTATTTTTGACTGGCTCAAGAAAGCCTGTGCGCCCGTGTAATCTGTATAAACTGCCGAACTGCTTGGTTCGTAATTCTGTATCCTCAAATCCGAAGGACACCAAAATGACAGAGCATATCAAGGTAAGACCAGCCGAAGGAACATGGGTTATTCGCGCGGGTGGGGCAGTACTGGGCGAGACAACCACCGCACTGGAGGTGAGCGAAGGCGATTTTCCCGCTGTGATTTACATCCCCCAAAATGATATGGCCATGGCATTTCTTGACCAGACCGACCATACCACCCGATGTCCGCACAAAGGCGTGGCGCGTTATTTCTCGATTGTGACCAAGTCACAAACATTAAAGAATGTGGCATGGACTTACGAAAGCCCACCGCCTGCTTTGGCCGCCATAAAAGACCACCTAGCCTTTCATACAAACATGGGAGTGACCGTTGAACGGGTGTAGATCTGGTAATCAAAAGATCATGGGTGCGCCTTGGCCGCCACAGTGCGTGCCGCGTTTATGATGGCCTCATGCAACGCACGCGCGGGCTCTGAGGTTAACAAACTGCCATCCGACAGTGTCATAATCCACGGGCTCGGAAATCCTTGCCCGAAAGGTGCTTTGAGTAAACCACGATCCAGATAAGACTGAACCATTCGACGTGGCACAGCGGCCACACCATATCCCTCGGACGCCAGCGCCAATGCATTGGAAAATGCATTTGTCTGTGTTGATTGAATGGGCGTTCCGGGGATCTGACCATAGTGCGCCAGAATATCGTTCCAGCTTTCAGGACGTCCAAGATTATAGATCAGACGTGCCTGTGTCAGTTGTGCCGGATCTTTCAAAACGGCTCCTGAAACTTGATAGGAAGGCGCGCACACAACCACCATTTCATCGCGCCACAACCAGATATCCTGACGCGTCAAAGCCATTTCATGGCGGCTTGTCAGAATTATGTCTGCAATGTCGGGCGCGTCATCTTCCCAGATCCGGGCGTGAAGGGTGACGGACGCTTCACAACAATCGCGTCCGAACCTTGCAATGACCGATGCCATCCAGCTGTTGGCCAGACTGACAGGACAAGACACCACGATTTTCCGTCCCCCCCGTGGTTTGCGCACTGTTTCCGTGGCTTGTGCGATTTGGCCCATCGCTTGGCTGACCGATGGCAGATACGCTGTTCCAAGGCTTGTCAGGCTGAGCGATCTTGCGTGTCGTGTAAAAAGACGCCCACCTATGTATTGCTCCAAGGCGCGAATATGCCCACTCACGGCTGCTTGCGTCAGGTTCAGTTCTGCACCAGCTGCCGTAAAACTGAGCGTTCGGGCAGCCGCTTCAAAGCTGCGTAAATAATTTAACGGAGGCAAGTTAAGCATCGAAAATCTCTCCAAACAACACAATAAGACCTCATTAAATAAATATCTGAGGGGCTGGTTTACTTATATGCAGAGTTCAAACTTCCGCGATAGCCTGTTCTGAAATGAACCGGAGGCCGACATGGCGCGCATATCACGCAAAGGCAGGCGCCGCGTTGCGATAGAACGCAAAAGCACTGGTCTGGACCAAATTCCATGGAGCCAGGCCCACTCGCCCTATGCAGGCTTCGAAATCGCTGATGCCGAGGCAATGCAAGCCATCCATGAGACTTCAATCTCGATCCTGAAAGAGGCCGGAATTCGTGTCATGAGCAATCAGGTCATGGATCTGTTTGAGAGGGCGGGCGCCTTGGTTGATCGCGATACGCAAACGGTTTGCATAGACGAAACCCATGTGGCAGCCGCGCTTGGCACCGTTCCAAAAACCTTTGATATGGTCGCGCGCACCCCGTCCAAGAAAATCCAGATGGGCGGATCGGCGATGAACTTTGGCCTCGTGGCCGGTCCTCCGAACACGCACGACTGTATTCGTGGCCGACGGGCTGGCAATTACGAAGACTATTGCGATTTTATCCGGTTGGCCCAGCATTTTAATGCCGTGAATATTATTGGTAATCAAGTCGTGGCCCCGGTCGAACTTGCCGCAAATACGCGCCATCTTGATACATACTTGGCCAATATCCGCTATAGTGACTTGGTCTTTCATGTAAGTGGTATCGGCCGCGGTCGCGTGCTGGACGGTATTAATATGATGGCCATCAGTCGCGCGATTACGGTCGAAGACATGCGTGATGTGCCCGGTGTCATCACCGTTATCTCCGTAAACTCTCCACGACTTCTGGACGATGCCATGTCCGATGGGCTGATCGCCATGGCGCAGCATTTTCAGCCCGTTTCGATAACGCCGTTTACCCTTATGGGTGCAATGACACCGGTGACCCTGCCCGCAGCGTTGGCCCAACAAAATGCCGAAGCCCTGTTTTGTCTTGTGTTGTCGCAACTGGTCCAACCTGGTGCGCCGGTAATGTACGGGGCGTTCACCTCGAACGTCGACCTACGCTCTGGCGCGCCCGCCTTTGGGACGCCGGAAAATACCAAGGCAAATATCCTTGCCGGACAATTGGCCAAGCGGTACGGCCTGCCCTACCGAACATCGAATGCCAACGCCTCCAATTGTGTGGATCTACAGGCTGCATACGAGACGATGATGTCCACATGGGGCGCTGTTCTTGGTGGGGCGAACCTGATTTATCACGCAGCAGGCTGGTTGGAAGGCGGCTTGACCGCAAGTTTCGAGAAATTCATTCTGGATGTTGAAATCATACAAAACATGAAGGAATTTCTGAAACCTCTCAAGATAACACAAGACGATCTTGGTCTTGAGGCAATCAAAGCCGTTCCTCCGGGCGGTCACTTTTTTGGCGAAGCGCACACACTTGATCGCTACAAAAGCGCTTTCTACACCCCATTGCTTTCGGATTGGCGCAATTATGAAAGTTGGCAGATTGCGGGCGGCAAAGACGCCCTAAGTCGGGCAACTGATTTATGGCAAAAGGCCTTGCAGGACTATCAAGAACCAACGCTGGATCCTGCAATTTCCGAGGCGCTGGAGAGCTATGTCGCCCGCCGTCGCGAAACCATAGGAACAGGCGAGCCATGAACAAAGCTCACAGGACAACTGGTGACATAGAACTGCGCCGTTTTCGGAAATATTTTCCATATCCCTATCTTGGAGACATCTCATGAAAACACATGCCCAGGCCGTTGTAATTGGCGGTGGTCTTGTTGGATGTTCAATCCTCTATCATCTGGCCAAGCTGGGCTGGACAGACGTGGTTCTGCTTGAACGCAGCGAATTGACAAGCGGGTCAACCTGGCATGCGGCAGCCAATCTGCACGGGCTGCATGACAACAACAATATCACCCGCATTCAACATTATACCATGAAGCTATACAAAGAACTTGAAGCTGAAACAGGTCAAAGTTGTGGGATTTTTCAACCCGGCTCGCTGTATCTCGCGCAAACCCAGGATCGTGAACACCAACTGCGCCTTCAGGCTGCCAAGGCCAAATATTACGGGTTGAATTTCTACGAGATCAGTCGAAACGACGCCAAGACCATGCATCCATTGGCGCAGTTTGATGACGTACGCTGCATTATGTTTGAACCCGATGGTGGCAATGTTGATCCATCCGGTGTGACAATGGCCTATGCAGCCGGTGCGCGTGCGATGGGTGCTACAATCGAACGGTTTACCCCCGTAACAGCCACCGAGCCACAGCCAGATGGCAGCTGGATTGTGCGCACCCCCAAGGGGGATATTCATACCCAGTGGGTGGTCAATGCCGCCGGACTGTGGGGCCGCGAGGTGGCGGCCATGGTTGGGCTGAAATTGCCTTTGCAACCCACCGAACATCAGTATTTCGTGACCGAGGGCCTCGATGCAGTGGCCACTTTGGAAAACCGCCTGCCGTCCATCGCAGACCGGGATGGCGAATATTATTTTCGCCAAGAGGGCAACGGATTTTTGATTGGAGCGTATGAAAGAGACGTCCGTTTTTGGGCCGAAAACGGCACTCCTTTAGACTTTGCGCATGATCTGTTTGCAGACGATCTGGATCGCATAATGGATAACGTAATCCGCGCAACGGAACGTGTGCCTTGTGCTGCAGAGGCCGGGATCAAACGGGTGATCAATGGACCTATGATCTGGTCACCGGACAGTTCGGCTTTGTGGGGGCCTGTACCAGAGCTGCGCAATTATTTTCTGTGTGGCGGTATTATTCCTGGATTTTCGCAATCAGGTGGACTGGGCCTGATGACCGCCCAGTGGATCATTGACGGAGAATCCCAGCGTGACATGTTTGCATGGGATCTTGCACGCTTTGGCGATTGGGCGGATGAACGGTTCACCAAGGCGCGGGTGGGCGATCAATACGCAAATCGGTTTGCTATTCATTTCCCCGGAGAAGAGCGCAGCGCGGGCCGACCCGCACGCGTGCGTCCAGCCTATAATCTGCAACGCCAAATGGGCTGCGTGCACGGGCTGAATTGTGGGTGGGAACATCCGCTGTGGTTTGCCTCAACAAAAGGTGAGACAGATACAAACAGTTACACCCGCCAAAACTGGTGGGCCCCAGTGGGCGAAGAGGCAAAAATGCTGCGCGCCACCGTTGGCATCATCGATATATCCAATTTTGCAAAGTATATTATTCAAGGACCCAATGCCCACGATTGGTTAGAAGCTTTGGTCGCCAATAACGTGCCATCGGTTGTTGGACGGTCCTGTCTCACGCCCTTGATCTCGGTACATGGTGGGGTTGCCGGTGATTTTACAATTACCAAAGAGGCCACAGACCGATACATGATGATTGGCTCTGGTCTGGCAGAACGTTATCACCAGCGCTTTTTCAACATGGTGCCGCTACCCGACGGTACAGACTTTGAAAATGCCACAAACAACCTTTGCGGGTTCAACGTCGCTGGACCCGCCGCGCGGACGCTGTTGCAACAGCTCACCAACAGCGACCTGACCCCTGATGGGTTTCGGTTTATGCGCTCGCGCCGAATCAAGGTGGCTGGCGTGGACTGCTTGGCCCTAAGGGTCAGCTTTACCGGTGATCTTGGGTGGGAACTACACTGCGCGGCATCAGATCAGGTACAGCTATACACCGCGCTTTTGGATGCTGCCCGGTCACTTGAGGGAGGCCCGGTCGGCGGGCGTGCGCTTGCGTCTTTGCGAATAGAAAAGGGCTATGGCTCTTGGGGCCGCGAATACAGTCAGGAATATTGGCCGCAAGAGGTCGGGCTGAGCGGATTGATCAAACTGGACAAGGATTTTTTAAACAAAGACGCGTTCATGCGGATCAAAGACAATGACCCGCGCGACGTCATGGTGTGTTACGAGATCGACGCGGTACATTCGGCAGATGCGTCGGGAGGAGAGCCGGTCTTTACCCCAGACGGACAGCCCGCCGGACGGATAAGCTCGGGCGCGTATGGGTATTACGTGAACAAGTCACTGGCCATGGGGTTTGCAGATCCCAAGGTCGCCAAACCTGGCGACACGGTTCACGTCATGATACTGGGGCTGCCCCATAAAGCGCGTATTTTACATGCACCGGCTTTCGATCCGAACGGAGACCGCCTGAGGGGGTAGGTCGCGAGGCTTTGCTGCATGTTATAGTTGGTTCCGAATTGACGCGACTTATGGAATACGGATGGGCCCAGACAGGGTAATGACCAGCATTTCGTATGCAAATTTGAACGCGTGGCGTGGAGGTGGTGGTTAACTATGTTCTTCTGCTGCCGTCGCAGCCAACGCGCGATTATAGGCCTTGAGCGCATCAACATGATACAGCACACCCTTTAAATCAGATTGGCCGTTCTTGTCGGGACCCATAACAGCCAGAAACTGCGCCTGCGAACGGTCAAACAGGGGAAGCGCCTGTTCCAACGTGGCCTGCGCTGGCAAAAACAAGCCCAATTCGGACTGGCGGCGCGCCTCTGTCACATCTTCAGCGGAGGCATCGGAAAGTGGCCGCATCACACCTTTCACCCGAAACATGGCCAATAAATAGGCTTGCGGACCCGCCGCCAGGTGGACGTTGCGCCGCTCTAATTGTGTTAAGAAAAAGCTGCGATCCACAAGTCGCGAAGACAATGCGGTCGACATCGACACAGAGACCATGACCGCCAGCCCGGTCTGCCAGTCACCGGTTAATTCAAAAACGATCAGTGTGGTCGAAATTGGCGCCCCCAAAACGGCAGCGGCGACTGCCCCCATGCCGGCAAGCGCGTACAACGTGGGCGCACCGGACACCTGAGGCAAAAGACTGGTGGCGATCATACCAAAGGCCAATCCCGTCAAGGCACCAATCATCAAGGATGGTGAAAATACACCGCCTCCCATACGGCCTGCCATCGTCACCGCGACGGCCAGCGCCTTGAGCAGGGCAAAGACCAGAACTTCGTTCAACATCATATCGCCAATCAGCGCACGCGAGGTCGTCTCGTAGCCGACGCCAATGATATGGGGAAACCAGATTGCCATCCCACCCAGCATCACGCCCGCAACGGCCGGACGCAGAAAATGCGGCAACTTCATCCGTGATTGCAGCAAGCTGCCCAAATCATCCGCGAGGAACACAGACCGCATAAAGACCACAGCGACCAGCCCGCATACAAGACCAAGAATAAAATAGGCCGGCAGTTCAAAATAAAATTCCAGATGAGACTGCATCGCCAATCGAAATTCGGTCACGTCCCCGAAGGCCAGCCGGTTGATCACGGTTCCCGCAGCCGACGCCACAACGATCGGGGCAAAGGCATGTAGCGCAAAGTGCCGCAAGATAACCTCAAGCGCAAAAATCGCCCCCGCAATCGGCGCATTGAAACTTGCAGACACCGCAGCCGCCACCGCGCACCCCAAAAGGTCACGCCCGGTAATGCCATCGGCACGGATGAAGGTCGACACCCAACTGGAAAGCAAAGCGGCAATATGGACCACCGGCCCCTCGCGTCCCGTAGAGCCCCCTGTTGACAACGTGATCCAAGAGCAGATCGCCGATGCAAAACCTGCCCTTTTTTCAACACGGCCATCATGCAGCGCGGCCCCTTCGATCACGTCCGCCACCGATCTTACCCGTCCATCCGGCGTGGCCCAGTGCAAGATAGCACCGACCACGAGTCCTCCGATCGTTGGAATAGCCAAAACCATGGGCCAAGGCAGGCTTTCCGCCCAAGAATGCAGCCGTGACAAATCTGGCGATCCATAAAGTGCAGTCTGTAGCCATTCGATGGCCAGCCTGAACACCAGTGCCGCAGTTCCCGCAGCGATCCCCACAAGCAGTGCAATAAACCAAAACTGGATTTGTCCCGGACCTTCGTGGCGCAACAGATCCCATCCGCGCTGCATATTCCGGGACATGCCACGGATCTGGCGGCGGAAAAGATAAATTGACACTCGAAACATAAGGTGGCGTTGCTCAGGTGGGTTCCAGCACGGTGCAGAACAGGATACGCTCTGTCCTAAAAGGGAGTCCGACCTATGTCCACCACTGCCGCCCTTTCAGCCCTCTCACGGATCTTTGGGAACAGGTTCAGTGTCTCAGCAGCCGAGCGCATAGGCCATGGCGGATCCGAAAGCCACTTTGATCCTATGCCGCCTGATGCGGTAGTCTGGCCAGAAACACCGCAAGAGGTTGTTCAGATCGTAAACATTTGCGCGACAGAGGGCGTTGCTGTGATCGGATGGGGTGCGGGCACATCTCTGGAAGCGCAAGCGCAGGCCCCGCGCGGCGGAATCGCTGTGGATTTTTCACGGATGGCCCGGGTTTTGGAGGTTCGGGCTGAAGATATGGATTGCACCGTCCAGCCGGGTATCACACGCCAGGATCTGGATGCAGAGTTACGGCATTCGGGTCTATTTTTTCCAGTCGACCCAGGAGCCAATGCCTCGATCGGAGGAATGGCCATGACCCGCGCCTCTGGAACCACAACGGTCCGATACGGCACGATGCGCGACAATGTTATGGGGCTTGAGGTCGTCTTGGCAGATGGGCGAATCATTCAGACGGGATCACGTGCGCGGAAATCCAGTGCAGGTTATGATCTGACCGGTCTTATGGTCGGCTCCGAGGGAACCTTGGGCCTCATCACCGCTTTGACCCTGAAGCTGCACGGACGCCCAGAGGCTGTGGCGTCTGCTGTTTGTGCCTTTTCCCGGATAGAGGATGCCGTGACGGCGGTGATTGAAACCATTCAATCCGGAATTCCCGTGGCACGTATTGAATTTACCGATGCAGCCACCGCCATCGCATTCAACGCCTACAAGGGTACAGATTGGCCAGCGGTACCACATCTTATGGTCGAATTTCATGGCTCGGACGCGTCGGTCGCTGAAGATGCACGGCGGTTTGGTGAAATCGTAGTCGCAAATGGAGGCGAAGATTTCAAATGGGCCTTGAAAGAAGAGGACCGCAGGGCCCTGTGGGCCATGCGACACGAGGGATACTACGCCATTCTTGCCAGTCGCAAAGGCGCGCGCGCGCTGGTCACAGATGTTTGCGTTCCCCTGTCGCGCCTTGGCGAAGCGGTCGAAACTGCACGCGCTAAAATTGAGGAAAGCCCGATTTCCGGTCCTATCCTCGGGCATATGGGGGATGGTAACTTTCACGCCATTTTGATGGTTGATCCGAATGATCCAAACGAATTGGACGCGGCCAAACGTCTGAGCAACAGCTTGGTCGAATGCGCACTGGATATGGGCGGCACAGCCACTGGTGAGCATGGTGTGGGACTGGGCAAGTTGGCTTATATGGACCGTGAACACGGAGAGGCCTGGCATATCATGGGCGAGATTAAACGCAGTCTCGATCCCTACAACCTCCTTAACCCGGGCAAATTGGTTCCCGGGAATTGAGGCGGTTGCCCCGGTCCGAGCACGTGTCATTGCATAAATGACAGGGATGAAATTCGTTTTGCGCGAAAGACATCACCGTAACGATCACCGCATCCGATTGGCGAAAACAGCACAAATACTTTGGAGCTTGCCGCACCAATTGGCGGCATTGATGTGCTTGTCGCTGTCTGCGTCAGGAAAGACGCCACAGACCTTTCCGATTTATCTGATCCGGGCTGGAGCATGGGGACACAACAGCCCCCATACACCAATGCTGCACAAAGCTGTAGCGGCATCGGGGGCTGGGGCACCAGACAGAGGATCAAGACCGACGATGTCGCCCTCGCCCAAGATCAGGACCAGTCAGGTTTCGATGTCACGCATGACAATCTCGGCATTCATCGCCACGTCAAGGACCCTGGGTCTGCCAAGATGGTCATGGCGTCGCACCCAAAACAGAGCGTGACTAGCAAGGCGTTCCTCACACCGACAATGGTTGCCAGCCGCCCAGCAACGCCTTGGGATGTGATTGGCCCATCTGAGTTCCCCATATCTGCCTCGGCCGCGGGAAGCCATTTCACCAGCAATCAGGCCCCCTGAACCCGCCGCCCGCAACATGCCGTGGTCCCAAGTTTGCCGGCCTGTCAGGTGTCAATCAGCCCCATGGCACCGAACATAAGCTCAACCAGCGCCCCTTTTGAAATTTTATCAAAGCCAACAAACATGGGGTTTGCATTGGTTTCTAAGTAAACGGGGCCTCTGTCCGGACATATTTTAAAATCAGACGCGCTCCATGTAAGACCGATTGCTGAATTCAGTTCCTCGAGTTTACTCTGTAATTCAGGGTCTGTTTCAACGCATTCGATCGTGGGTCTTTTGTCATCACGATAATCCAGATGCTCAGATCGAAGCGTAAAGCTTATAAAGTTCTGGCCTATGCGGAACACCCGTAAATCAGGGCCATGGACACGTTCTTGCACAATAACAGGCGGAATAACTCGCGCCTTTTGCACCGATGCAAGATGTAGGGGCCGACACGAATCTCCGCCAGCCACAGGCTTTTGCACCAATGGCCCATCTGTTTCGAGCCATTCTTCCAAATGGTCACGGTCATTACCAAACCGCGTTTTGGGGACGGTGAATCCGATTTTCGAGGCCACAGCAAGCGCAGCCCCTTTGTTCACGCTTCTGGACCTGCCGAAGCCGTCGTGATTAAAAGTAAAAACCTGCGGGGACACAGACACAAACCCACGCAACAGCTTTACGATGCCCGACATTGACGCAGCGTAAGTGTCTGCCGCGCTTTTGGTGAAGACATCGTCACGCAAGAACGCCGCAGAAGGCGCGACAAGATTGCCATCGTGCCACAACCTGCAGGTTTGGGGATCAAATACCACATCAGGGACACTGTCAGGCGCACCACGCAGGTCAAGTACGTCTATCCCATGGCGTTTGGCAAAGCTCGAAAGAACCCTGAGGTGAGGATCAGCAAATCCACCCGACAACAATAAAGACTTTGTTTCAGACATGGTCTCTAGGCGAGGTCAGGAAAGACCGTCCCACTCCGTTATTATTTCGGGTTTCGCCTCGAAATCTTCGTCTTCCTCACCAATCCAGAAGCTACAAACAACAACTCCGGGTTCGTCTTCTTCGCCAACTCCGAAAGAGCTACACACAACAACTCCGGGTTCGTCTTCTGTCACTGTGTCCAAAGACCGTTCCTGATCAGTCTCTGGTGTGTCTTCTTCGCCAATCGCCTTTGTGGTGAGTCCGAGACCGTGGAATATGAGGTATGCAAGAGTACCC
>JAYQEA010000051.1:8950-26082 GCA_038138625.1 Roseivivax sp. | reverse complement strand
CCTCCATACCATCCTCCTCCGGGTAACCAACCGAGGTGTAAGGTGAAAATCAAGATCAGGATTGGTCCCATGACAAAGTTCGGAAGAACCTGTGCCACAAAGCTAAAGCCCACGGCAAGATAATCTGCCAGAGTGTTTTGACGAAGTGCGGCCAGTAACCCTAGCGAGATACCGATTGTTGTGGCGGCGATAAAGCTGAGAACGCCGTAGGTCAGCGTGATCGGGAACCCTTGGGCAATCACGTCGTTGACGTCGCGGTCCTTGTATTGAAAGGACGGGCCAAAATCGAACCGCAGGACAATGTTGGCGATGTAGTCCCAAAGTTGCTTCCAGTATGGTTGGTCTAGCCCGTAGCGTGCCTCGATGTTTGCCAGAACCTGTGGGGGCAATGGACGTTCTGATGTAAACGGCCCACCCGGTGCCACATGCATCAGGACAAAGCAGGCAACGATCATGACCAGCATCGTTGGAACTGCGTATATCAGCCGGTTCAGGATAAATCGAAACATAAAGATGCCTACCAAGGGAAAGCAGGGCCCGGCCAGAACTGGGCCCCGCGTAGATGCCGTTTAATCGGCACGCTTGTACAGGTTGCGCGAATACCAGTTCTGCTCAACGTTCCCAATGGGCCAGTTGGCCAGATCTGTATCCATCATATAGGCACCGGTGTAGTGATAGATCGGAATGATTGGCACATCCTGAGCGATGATTTGTTCCACTTCGGTATAGATTGCGCTTGCGTCATCCATCAGCTTGGCGTTGGCCAGCATCTCGTCAACAGCCGGGTTTGAATATGCGCTATCATTATAATTCGATGCCGAGTTCACCAGATCTAGGAAAGTCGAGGCTTCGTTGTAGTCACCACACCATCCTGCACGCGCGATCTGATAATCCTGATTGCCGCGGGTCTCCAAAAAGGTTTTCCACTCCTGATTGGCAAGCGTGACGTTGACACCCAGTTTTTGCTTCCACATCTGGCTGGCTGCGATCGCGATGCGTTTGTGCCCTTCGGAGGTGTTGTAGATCAGCTCGACATCAAAGCCATCCGCATAGCCAGCCTCGGCCATCAGCGCTTTGGCTTTCGCGTCCCGCTCTGCTTGTGTCATGTTCATGGCATCGACGTTTGGCACATTAAATCCGGCTGTTGCCTCTGGTGTGAATGTGTAGGCCGGGAATTGGCCAGATGCTGTCACACGCTCTGTGATCAGGTCACGATCCAGCGTCAAGGATAAAGCCTGCCGCACACGCGCGTCTTGTAAAGCAGGATTGCCTGTTTCTGTAAGGTTGATGTTGTAGTAATAGCTGCACAACCGGGGAAAGACTGTCGTCTCGTCCGGATGGCTTTGGCTAAGGCGCGGATATTGGCCGGACGGTATTTCGGTTCTATCCAGTTCACCCGCCATATAGCGTGTCAAAGCCACGTTTTCATCGTTGATAACCAATGCGACGACTTTTTCCAAAATGGTGTCGCCATCGTTCCAGTACAGGGCATTGCGTTCGCGCACAGACCGCTCATTGGGCAGATGTTCGGTCAGCACATAGGCGCCGTTTGATACAATGTTGCCCGGCTTGGTCCAGTCACGGCCATGCGCTTCAATTACGCCGCGAGGCACGGGAAACGTGGTGGCATGCGTTGTCATCTGCGGAAAATAAGGTAGGGCCGTGGTCAATGTCACTTCGAATGTGTGATCATCCAGGGCGGCAACGCCAAGTGTGCTGACATCCATTTCGCCCGCAAGAATCGCGCTGGCATTTTCGATGGACATCAGTTCCATGAACCACGAATAAGGCGAGGCAAGCTCGGGGTCCACAGCGCGTTGCCAAGCATAGACAAAATCATGTGCCGTCACTGCCGACCCGTCCGACCATCTGGCGTTATCGCGAAGCGTGAACGTGTAGACGTCTTTGGCATCATTGGCTGTAAAACCCGTTGCCACGCCCGGAACAAGATTGCCCTCTGCATCCTGATTCATCAGGCCCTCGAAAAGGTCGCGCACCAGTTCGCTGCCGGTGACGTCCTCTACGACTTGTGGGTCGACACTGCTATGTTCGTCCAAAATCCGATAGGTAAAGGTCTGGTCGTCTGCCAGTGCATCGCCGGTGACCGGATGCGTACCGGCCGCGAAACCCGGGGTGGCCAGCATGGTGGTTGCCACCAACCACGCGGTCAGACGCTTGCGTTGAATGTTCATGAATGTCTCCCATTGTTGTTTTTTTGTCAGACAAAGTGCCGAATGGGTCATTGTGTCTGCATGTGTGAACAGCTTGGGGACATTCAGTACGATTTGACCAGTGAATTCTCTGGGTTCCGTGGGGTTAACATGTGCATTGGGATGATCTTAGTGATTGGCTGGGTGAATGGCACACAATGTTGTGTTGTCCATCGCAGGCAGTTGATGCCAGAGCGCCTCTTCGGAGGATCAAGGATCCGTGCAGTGCTGGACTGCACGGCTCTTAATGTTCCAAGCAGACAGGCTTTTATTCTGGTATCGTTTTATCGACATGCGGGCGCCTGGATACAGGGATTTTAATGATGCGAAACGGTCCTCATGACAGTGGTGAATTGCATTACGTTGCGCGCAGTGGTTGGCTGAGGGCGGCTGTCTTGGGGGCAAATGACGGGATAATTTCGACCGCCAGTCTGGTCATCGGTGTGGCAGTCGCAGGTGCCGATCAGGGGGCTGTTCTTTTGGCGGGCGTGACGGGCACAGTCGCTGGTGCAATGTCGATGGCGGCGGGCGAATTCGTATCGTTGAGTTCGCAAGCTGACACCGGGCTCGCAGATCTGGAACGTGAACGTCGCGAACTGAGTGCGTTTCCCCAAGGAGAGCTTGAGGAACTGGCCGCCATGTTCGAGGCACGCGGCGTCACGCCTGCCACCGCAATGGACGTGGCGCGCCAACTGTCTGATCGTGATGCACTCGCCGCACATGCGCGCGAAGAATTGGGTATAACTGATTTGTCTACGGCGCGGCCGCTGCAATCAGCCGGGTCGTCAGCTGCAAGTTTTCTTGTCGGCGCACTGGTGTCGGTCATTGTTGTGATGCTGGCACCATCAGATGATATTGGCGTTTGGGAGGCAGGCTCGACAGGTATGGCCTTGGCCACAGTTGGCGCATTAGGAGCAACAGTCTGTGGCGGCCCACTTTGCGTGGTGCATTCCGGGTGATGATTTGGGGCAGTTTGGCCATGGCGTCGACTGCTGCCTTTGGTGCCCTGTTTAATATTGCGCTTCAGGATTCTGAGGCAAAATCATCCGTGTCAGGGTGTGCATGTCAATAAACCTTGTCAGGCAGAGTGTTTGGCTGCTTTGGAGCTAGAGCCTGTCTTGCACGACAGGTTGCGCAGCCAGGGCGCGGTTTAGTCCGCGCAGTGCGCCCCCGACACCATACGTCCCTAACGCAATCTGGCCAATGCGCAGTTTCAGGACGGGTTTGGAATCCATGTTTTTTGGGTTTTAGGCACTGAAATATATATTATATTTTTCGCGCACTGCCTGATCAATATCTGGATGCACAAGTGGTTTGGCGTTCGCGAGGATCTTTTCTTTACGCGCGATTGCCGTTTCCAATAGATCGGGTCTGTCGGCCTCGACCCATTCTTTGGGGCTCATGCGGTTGCCAACGGTCGGGTAGATATATTCAGTCTGCATCAAATTCAGTGTTTGCTGGGTCCCCAGATAGTGGCCGGGACCGCCCATGCAAACTGTTTTCATGGCATCTAGACTGACGCTGTCTTCGGTGACGTCAATGCCGCGCACGCAGCGCATGACTTGGCCCAGAACATCATCCCCCATAACAAGGCTTTCGAGGCAGAACCCGAGAAGAGAGGCATGCATACCTGCGGCTTCATAGGCCATATTCAGTCCTGATAGACCGGCCAGAACATTTGTTATTCCGGTTTCCCAACCAGCCTGCATATCCGGCAACTTGCTGTCTGAAATACCCGACGCGGCACCGCCGGGCAGGCCATAAAAACGATGCATCTGGGCACAGCCTGCTGACAAGAGCGCCTGTTCCGCTGATCCACCTGACATCGCACCGGTTCGCAGGTCGCTGACAAAGGGCCAGGTGCCAAAAACTGCCGGGTGTCCGGGCGCGATCGCGTTCACGTAAACGACCCCGGCCAAACATTCCGCGACGGCTTGCACGATGGTCAGGGCAATTGGTGCCGGTGCCGTGGCCCCTGCCTGCCCTGCGCTGAGCAACAGCACTGGCATTCCTGCCCGAATGCAGTTTTCCATAGCTATGCAGGATTCTTCTGCAAATTTCATCGGAGGTACAACAAAACAATTGGAGTTCGAGATAAACGGCCGATTGCGATAGACGTCTTCACCACCTGCCAGCAGATAGATCAGTTCGGCACAAGGCGCCACGAAAGAGGGGTCCGAGAAAGAGGTTCCGATATGCTTTTGTGTGCCGCAATAACTTGCGTAGATCGTGTTTAAATCCAGATCGAGATTGTCTGTGATTTCGCGACAGACCATGGCCCGTTGAAAGAAATGCAAATTGTCCAGATTTTGGGTCAGTCGCGCAGCGTCATAAAGGTCTGGTGTGGTACTTTCTCGGTATTCTCGCGTGATCGGATCCACCACATGGACCGCTGCGCCTGCCGTGCCAAAATGGACCCGATTTTCTGTCAGGTGCAGATCATATTTGGGATCGCGGCCATGCAGGGTGATGTTGCGTGCCGCTTTGGCAAGCATATCTTCGACCAAACTGCGCGGAAAGCGCAGTCGACCATCATCGCCCAAGAGGGCACCCGCCTCGGTCATCGCCTTGATCCCTGAAGGTGGGGCTTGGCTTAGACCGATCTCTTCCAGCGCATCCAGCGCGGCACTGTGAATGCGTTGCACTTCGGATTGTGTCAGCGGTTCATAGCGACCGCCAACCATACCGGGGCGCACGGGGCGGATGTCATCTGCGAGGGGAGCGGCGCGTAGCGCCTGCCGCGCGGCGCGCCCGCCCGCACGGCGGGATTTGCGAACAGGGGTCTGCTCTGTCACGGTCATGCCTTCACCCTTTCTGCTTTTGGATCATACATCGGAGCGAGGCTGGCTGTTGCAGCCACCCGACGCCCGGCAATTTCAATCTCGTAGGTCGACGCCAGCACATCAGCGGCTGTCTCGCCTTTGCAGGGAATATATCCCAAGCCGATTGCTGACCCGAGAGCATGCCCATAGTTACCGGACGTGGTGATTGACACGATCTTGCCATCGCGCACCACAGGTTCATTGTGAAACAACATCTCGGACGGGTCATGTAGTTTGAACTGGACCAGACGACGGGTTAGCCCGCCCTGTTTTTTCCGCAACACGGCATCCCGCCCAATAAAATCACCCTTGTCCGGTTTGACAGCAAATCCCAGACCAGCCTCCAGAACGTGATCTTCGTCGGTGATGTCATGGCCGAAATGGCGAAAGGCCTTTTCAATGCGGCAGCTGTCCAAAGAATGCAGACCGGCCAACTTTAGCCCAAGGCTGTCGCCCGCCTCGATCAGGGTTTCAAAGACATGTTGTGCCATATCCGTGCTGACATAAATCTCCCAACCCAGCTCTCCCACATAAGTGACCCGGTGCGCCCGACCAAGCCCGAGGCCGACCTCGATTTCTTTGGCCATACCAAAGGGATGAGCGGTATTACTGAAATCATCGGGACTGACGGATTGCATCAGCGCCCGGGCTTGGGGGCCCATAACGGCGAAAACACTTTCGGAGGCCGTCATGTCCGTAATGACGGCAAAGGCGTCCCCAAGGTTGCGGCGCAACCAGGCCAAATCCCGTTGCAGCGTCGCCGCTGGCACAACCAGCAGAAATGCCGTTTCAGATAACCGGGTAACGGTCAGGTCACATTCGATCCCGCCGCGGGTGTTTAACATCTGGGTGTAGACAATACGCCCGGTCGCGACATCAATCTGATTGGCGCAGATCTGGTTCAGAAACCGACATGCATCGCGTCCTTCGACACGGATCTTGCCAAAAGAGGTCATATCGAAAAGACCCACTCCGGTTCGAACGGCCATATGCTCATCGCGATGGTTTTCGAACCAGTTCTGACCTTTCCAGTCATAGCGATATTCCGGTGTTTGTCCGGGTCGGGCAAACCAGTTCGCCCGTTCCCACCCGGCAAGTTCGCCAAATACTGCACCGCGCGCCTTCAGGTGATCATGGATCGGGCTGCGGCGCACGCCGCGGGCCGTTTCCACCTGCCGGTAGGGAAAGTGATCTGCATAAAGCAGGCCGAGAGTCTCAGTCACCCGCTGTTGCAGGTAGCGTCGATTGCGCTGAAAGGGTTGCGCGCGACGAATATCGCTGTCCCAAAGATCAAAGGGGGGCTCTGCATCTTCCATCCATTGGGCAAGGGCCATTCCGGCCCCGCCCGAGGACACAATCCCGATTGAATTATACCCGGCAGCGACCCAATAGTTTTGGACCTCTGGAGCCTCTCCCAAATAGTAGCGATCATCTGGCGTAAAGCTTTCGGGGCCGTTAAAAAACGTATGCACACCCGCTGTTTCAAACAAGGGCATCCGGTTGCAGGCCATTTCGAGGATCGGTTCGAAATGTTCAAAGTCTTCGGGCAAGCTGTCGAATTCGAAATCGTCCGGGATACCGGACATGCCCCATGGCTTTGCCTTTGGCTCAAAGGCGCCCAGCATCATCTTGCCAGCATCTGATTTGTAATAGGCGCATTCGTCTGGCACGCGCAGCACCGGAAGATGGTCCAGCCCAGCGATTGGTTCGGTCACAAGGTAGAAATGTTCGCAGGCGTGCAGCGGTAGGCTCACCCCGCTGTCGCGGGCAAGATCGCGCCCCCACATACCACCACAATTGACCACGTGGTCGCAGTGAATGGTGCCTATCTCGCCTGATTTTTCCCACGCGACGCCGGTGACGCGGCCGTCCGACATTAAAACCTTTGTTGCCTTGACGCCCTCGGCAATCATTGCCCCGCGCATCCGTGCGCCCTTGGCCAAGGCCATTGCTATATTGCCCGGGTCAGATTGGCCGTCTGATGGCAAGTGTACGGCGCTGACGATATCATCGGCGTTCAGCCACGGATACATCGCCTTGGTTTCTGCCGCGCTTATTTCGGTGACCTCAACATCAAAGGCCCGGGCAAGCGACGCTTGCCGCAAGATTTCTTCCTTGCGGTGTTCGGTCAAGGCAACGGTGATCGATCCGACCGTCCGCATGCCCGTGGCCACACCTGTTTCTTGTTCCAAGGTGCGGTAGAGATCGGCCGAGTATTTTGCGAGGCGGGTCTGGTTTTGGTTGCTTCGTAGCTGTCCAATCAGGCCTGCTGCATGCCATGTTGTCCCGCAGGTCAGCTGTTTGCGTTCCAGCAGCACAATATCCTTCCAGCCGAGTTTGGACAGGTGATAGGCGACAGAACATCCCGAGATCCCGCCTCCGATGATCACAACGCGCGCATGTGAAGGCAAACTGGCCATTGATCAGGCTCCTTTCAGGCGATGCGCCAGGGCGCGGATATGATCCGGGCCAACTTCGCAGCAGCCTCCGATCAGGGTTGCGCCCTGTGCCTGCCAGCTGGCGGCAAAGTCAGCATAGCGCTCGGGTGGCAAATCGGTTCGGGCCGAAAGGCTGTCTACCGTCGCGCCCTTTGCTGCGAAATTCGGGGTGATCTTGGTAAACCCGTTTGCATAGGCCCCAAAGGGCAGGCCGGCCCGTGCAATTACAGGCAAAGCGGTGTCGACTGCCTCGGGAACAGAGCAATTGATCAATACGGCCTCTGGCTTCAGGTCGGACAAAAGATCCAGCGCATCTGCGAGCGGCTCGCCCGATCGCATTTTGGCACCATCGACATCATCCACGGACAGCCCGAGCCAGACCGGTTTGCCAACGCTCAAAGCGCCCATCAACGCGCCACGCGCCTGATCAATGCCGGACATCGTTTCGATGATAAAGCGATCTACAAATGGGGCCTGTATCCGTGCAATCTGTTCATAGATCACGGCCGCCTCATCGGCGGGTGGGGCCATATCTGCCCGATACGACCAGCCCATTGGCCCAAGGGCGCCAAGAACCTCGCCAGATCCATGATTGTCACGTGCCTCACAGGCGATCTGGCAGGCGGCTTCGTGCAATTCGACCAACTTGTCCGCCAAGTCATAAGTTTCAATTCGGTCCGGCAGGATTGCATAGGTGTTGGTCGTTGCAACATCAGCACCTGCGGCAAAGAAATCGTCATGCACAGCGCGCACAAGTTCGGGATGGTCCATCATCACGCGGGTTGCCCAGAGAGGTGTAGCGGCGTCCGGGCTGCGCGTAATCAGTTCCTGGCCCATTCCTCCGTCCAGAAGCGTCATGGTCATGGTCATGGGTAGATCTCTTTATATTTTGCTTGATAGACGCTGATCATCTCGGCCTCGGTTATACCGTCATCATAGGGCGGAGTGGTCAGATCAGCGCAGGCAGCGATGTCAATTAGGACCAAAGCCCGAATTCTTCTTGCCAAAGCGCCCCAGATGTTTTGCCAAAGAGCTATCAGATCTGAAAATTTTGCATCAGACCGGATCATAATTTGCGCATTACCTGCCACGCGAACGGCTTTGCGTGTGAAGGGATCCGTAAAGACAATCTCGCAGGCAGAATTGGCGCGTAAATTGGACAGTGTTTGGGGAGAGCGGATATGACCAAACCCAATGGTTTTATCATCTACCACCAGAAAGGTGCCCTTTGGAGATACCATCGGCCGTCCCTGTGATGAAACCGTGGCAATACATCCCAATGGAAACCGCGCAATGAGCTGTTTTTGGGATCTGCTCAACATTGTATCAGGCCCTCAGTCGCGTGTTGTCCGGATCCCAAAGGGGTGCGTCCGGCATCACAGTGGCGGAACAGCGTTCCCCATAAATTTCGACTTCGATCCTAGTGCCGGGCTGGCTCAGATCGGCGCGCAGCATGCCCAATGCCACGGAATGGTCAACGCGATATCCCCATGCGCCCGACGTTGTTTCGCCCACCACCTTGCCGTCATGCCATAGCGTTGACATGTAAGGCGCATCAGAACGACCTGCCTCAACCTTGAGCGTCACAAAACGTTTGCCCACTCCGCGTTGTTTTTCATTGAGCAAAGCAGTCTTGCCCGGAAAATCCACGTCTTTTTCCAATCGGGTGAAGCGATCCAGTCCGCCCTCAAGCAGACTGTAATCAGTAGACAAATCGCCCTTCCAGGCGCGGTAGCCTTTTTCAATACGCAGCGAGTTCAACGCAAACATGCCAAAGGGCGTTACACCGGCTGCCTCTAGGGCATCCCAAATGGCTGGAGCAGTTTCGACCGCACAGTGGATTTCCCAGCCCAATTCTCCTGCAAAGCTGACCCGAACAAGCATACAGGCCTGTCCCGCAACAGTGCCGTTTTTGCTAACACTGAGCCATGGGGCTGAAAGATCGTGTCCCTTGGTCAGAGGGGCAAGGATTTCCCGTGATTTTGGCCCAGTGACCAGCAGGCAGTCCATAGCTCTGGAGGTATCAGTTATCGTGATGTCATCAGGTGCCTGTCGGGTCAATATTTCGATATCATGCCATTGCGCACCTGCGGCAGTGATGAGATCGACCGTCTCTTCGGACCATGCCATCACCGACATTTCTGTCAGGATACGGCCGCGGTCGTCGGGGAAATACGCAAGACTGATGCGTCCGGGAACGGGCATACGTGATGCAGTCAGTTTGTTGATCCAAGTGCGCGCATTTGGCCCTGTGACCCGATAGCGCGAAAAGCCTGAGATTGGCAAAATCCCACAGTGGTCACGGACGGCTTCGCATTCCTCGCGTATGCGGGGCTGCCAGGGGCCGGCACGATCCCATGTCTGCGTTGCCAGTTCGGATGTGTCATCACCGGGTTTTGCAAACCAATTCGCGCGCTCCCATCCGCCATAGGCCCCAAACTGTGCGCCTGCCTTCTCTAACCGGTCATGTAACTTGCTTTGCTTTCGGTTGCGGCCGGCGGGCCATGCATGCCAGGGAAAGTGCATGGCATATTCATGCCCATAAACCTGCATGCCTGTTTCATTGCAGTGCTCTTGGTCGGTGTAGTCGGTAAAGCGTCGCGGATCCAGCGCCCAGCAATCCCACTCGGTTTGGCCTTCGGTAATCCATTCAGCAAGGATCTTGCCCGCACCGCCACCTTGGGCAATGCCAAATGTAAATACACAAGCCTCATAGGCATTTTTGACACCGGGCATTGGACCAATCAGCGGGTTCCCATCAGGTGTATAAGGAATTGGGCCGTTAATCACCTTGCTGACCCCGCCCGTCGCAAGCAGAGGCACACGGGCCATGGCATCTTCGATGTACCATTCCAGTCTTTCCAGATCGTCAGGGTATAGCTGAAAGCTGAAATCCTGAGGCATCGGGTCGTCAGGAGACATCCAATGTCCCTTACAATTGCGTTCATAGGGACCCAGATTAAACCCTGCTTTTTCCTGTCGCAGATAATAGCTGCTATCGACATCGCGCAGAAGAGGCAGCTTGCCACCACTTTGTTTCGACCATGCCTCAAGTTCGGGGATTTCATCCGTCAGCATGTACTGATGACTCATGGTCATCATGGGGACCGTACGGCCGCCAAAGGGCTTGAACCATTCGCCGACCCGTTGGGCATAATAGCCTGCTGCATTGACGACGATTTCGCAGCGCACATCACCCTGATCCGTATGCACGATCCAGTCCGCGCCGTCGCGGCTGATGCCAGTGGCAGGACAGAAGCGCTGGATCTTGCCGCCCATGTCACGCGCTCCTTTGGCCAGTGCCTGTGTCAGCTGTGCCGGATCAATGTCACCATCCATCGGATCGTATAATGCGCCCTGCAGGTCATGTGTTTCGAGAAATGGATATTTATCCTGTGCTTCTTTGGGAGTGAGGATATCAATGTCCATACCCTGATATTTGCCCATGCCTTGAGCGCGGGCAAATTCCTGCATACGTTCCCGTGAATGGGCGAGGCGCAGTGATCCCGTCACGTGATAGTTCATCGGATAATCAACCGCTTTGCCCAGCCCCCGATACAGGTCTGTGGAATAGCGCTGCATGTTCATAACCGCCCATGAGGTCGAAAATGTCGGGACATTGCCTGCCGCGTGCCATGTAGAGCCGGCTGTCAGTTCATTTTTCTCGAGCAGAAGGCTGTCGGTCCAACCCGCTTTGCACAAGTGGTACAGTGCGGATGTTCCAACAGCACCTCCGCCAATGATGATTACACGGGCTTGCGTCGGCAGATTTGCCATGTCTGATTTCTCCTACGCGACATATTGGAACAAGTTTTCCTTACTTTGCAGATATTTTCAATTCACATAACTATGGCATATTGATCGGTAAATCCGATTAGAGAGCCGCTTAGGACATGGGCCATGCACATTGATCAAATCGTAACATTTCTGGATTTATGCGACACACGCAGCTTTAACCGGACTGCGGAACGTCTCGGTGTGACGCAATCAACCATTTCAGGTCGTATTCGTGCTCTGGAACGTGCCTTGGGGTGCCCATTGTTGATCCGGTCACGCGCCGGAACAGAGCTGACCACCGAAGGTCTTAGATTTGAGCCAAGGGCGCGTGCCTTGGCGTTTACATGGAATGAGGCGCGCCATATCGCGCGTGACGCAGCTGATTCGGCTATAATGATGCGCATTGGGATCCAACAAGATCTGGTCGGAGACCGGGTTGCTGACTGGGTTCAGGCGATGCGCGCGGCAATTCCGGATATTGCGCTCTACTTGGAGGCTGACTATTCCATTCAGATGTGTGCAGATGTGACTGCGGGGAACCTTGACCTTGCCATTCTCTACAGTCCCCGAGGCCATCCCGATTTATATTTCGAAACGCTGGGCGAAGTGGGACACCGTATGATTAGCCTGTTGCCCGCCCGTTTGTCCGACTTGCGACCGAACAATTATATCTTGCCAAATTATTCACCGGCTTTTTCGCGTACACATTCAGAGCTATTGCCATTTTTGTCCGCTGGCCCGATGTCGAGCGGTCAAGCTGCGGTGTTACAGGGACTGCTGGAGGCATTGGGCGGTGCCACATATTTGCCAGCCCGTCTTGCCGCCCATTTGGTCAACTCGGGGCGCGGTTATGTCGTTCAGGATGCACCCCGGATAGCGCAACCGGTTTATGCGGCTGTGCATTTGCGAAATCGGCACCGGCGTCCTTATCGCCGTATGGTTCAGAAACTGCGTGATCAATTGCCTCTTGTTGTGCGACCTTCTTCGTCCACTTAAGTGTTCAACTGCGTTCCTTTGAGTTTGGGGCCGGAGGGAACCGTGTTCGTGCGGCCGCCACCGTCCAATCCATGTGATTGCGCACATATTCTTGCGAAGCATCACGTGGCGGTGTGTAATCCCAATGTGTCAGTGTTCCCGAACTTTCCATCGCGTCCCGTACGAGGGTGCGTTCCTGCTGACTGGTAATGACCTGATCGCGTATAGCTGCGTCATCCCACCGCTGTGCGGCCTCGTTTGCAAAGCTTTGCTCAATCGCGGCGTGTTCCGGATCTCCCGCGAGATTGTTCAGCTCGTCCGGATCGGAGCTAAGGTTATACAATTGAGCAGGATCGGTGGCGCAATGAATGTATTTCCAATCGCCGCGCCGGATCATGCAAACCGGATAGCCGGGTGCCGTTTCAGCGCAATATTCGCCAATGGCTTCGGTCTGGCTGATGGCACCGTGAAACACAGTCGGGACCAGCGAAACCCCATCCAAAGGCACCCGTGGCTCAGCTCCTGCAAATTCCAGTAGCGTCGGGGCAAGATCCAGCAGTGAACAGGGCGTATCCGAAACCTGCGTCTTGATCCCGGGTCCGGCCATGACCAGTGGCACCCTTGCAGAATGCTCGAACCAGCTCATTTTGTACCACAGCTTTTTTTCGCCCAGCATGTCGCCGTGGTCAGAGGTCACAATAACAATTGTATTGTCGAGAATTTCGGCCTCCTCCAATGCGGCCAGAATCTCGCCTACTTTTGCATCAAAGTAGCTGCAATTTGCGAAATACCCGCGTCGGGCCGCGCGGATTTCATCGTCAGTGGCGATGATGCTGTCACCTTCGCAGCCAGCTCGGATGCGGAGCGAATGGGGGTCTGTAGCGGCAGGTGTCGAGGGCAGCTCGATCACGTCGTCAGGGTACATATCCCAAAACTCCGGCCGCGGTACATAGGGATCATGTGGATGCATAAGTCCAATCACCATCATCAAAGGACGATCATCGGCGGACATCACATGGTCAAAAATCTTTCGCCGTGCGAGAAACGTGGCTTCTTCATCAAACTCCAACTGAAAGGTGGTTGCGGCCGGTCCCGCGTGTTGGACGCTGTCCATGTTATGGTACCACTTGTCTATCCGGGCCAATGGATTGGTCCAGTCCGGGGTCCATGCGAAATCAGACGGGTAGACATCGGTCGTCAAGCGTTCCTGAAATCCGTGTAGCTGGTCAGGACCGGTAAAGTGCATTTTGCCCGAAAGCACGGTCGCGTATCCCGAGGCACGCAGCGCATGTGCAAAGGTCGGCAGGCCACTGGAAAAATCTGCGGCATTATCATACGCTTTTGTCTGTGTGGGCTGCCGTCCGGTCATGAAGGCAGCCCGCGATGGCGCACATAGAGGGCTGTTGCAATAAGCGGCATCAAACCGTGTACCCCGTGCGGCTAAAGCGTCGAGATTTGGTGTTTGCACAACGCGGTGACCATAAGTGCCGGTGAACTGTGGGGCGAGCTGGTCGGCCATGATTAATATAATGTTGGGGCGGCTTGGCATGCTCTGTGTCCTTTTGGTCCTTCTTTTGATCTGATCAGATGGTCTGTGCGAAGAGGCGAAAAAGCAATCTGCTCAAAATGTGAAATGAAAAAATCCGCTCAGTTGATGGACGGCCATCGGGTCAAATTGCAAACTCACGGTACACATGTCACGCGTTGGCGAAATGGTGTATAGCGCCAGTGTCGTTGTGATCATGGATCAAATTGTCCGCGTTCGCGTCCGGATTTGTTCAGCGCTGCCCTGCGCGTCCGCGGCGGCTTGTCTGGCGGCATGGTCTAGACCTACTGTTCGCCGTAGAGGCTCGCAACGATCTGAGTGGTAAATCGTTCAGAATGGAGGCAGTGTGATTTTGTGTTCTATTTCTTGGTTTGGCAAGCGTCCGTGGCAAAACGCCAGCCTTTGGCGTGACGGGCGTTGGGATCGCTGTTTCCGTGGCCATCTGTGGACGCGTTTTGCGCACCAAAGTTGTCGCCAGAAGGTAGCTATAAGCAAAAGGTACGTTGTTGAACCACGGCTCTTTTGACAAAACCCGGTCTACCGCTGACGACACACGCAATGGACCTAGCCTCGCCCGGACCGGTACAATGAATGCGACCTGCACTGGTGACTTTTCTCTTAGGTCCTTCAGAAGGTACTCTGGACGTAATTCAGCGTAGTGTAGACTTGTGTCAGGACTGGACGCCTCTGGAAGGTCGGTTTCCAGCCACAACAGCTGCCGCATTTGTGCGGACCACACCATGCCGCACACGACATCCACGCACAGCAATGCGGAGCCAGTGTCCTGCGGGGTAAGAATTGGCGCCGCCGGCTCTGGTGGTGCAGGTTTGTAGAAAACATCGCGGCGCGACCAGAAATTGGCATGGGACACAATCCGACGACGCAACGGCTGAACAATGCCTCGTTGTATCAGGTCTGCCCCGATCCGCCACGCGGAAGGGTATGGTCGGTGAAACATGCTCGACGCCTCTACGTCCAAATGTACCCGGATTTTACCGGTATGTGCTCTTACGGCATTGCCGGAATAGTGGCAGAATTAAGTGAAACCGTCAATTGCACAATGGAATCAGTCTTTTTCGGGGTGATGTTGCTGTGTAAAACTTTGTGGATAGTTTTTTTGCCTAGTCTTTTCGTACGCTGATCGACGCCCAACGAAATGATTTCAGGATACCAAAAAAGTAAATGTGATCAAAAACTAGGCAGATATTCTTCTATTTTTGCACGCGTGAGCAAAATTAGACGTTGCACCACGGTTTGAATCGCGACAAAGTGCCGCCAACAAAGGCCGATGGTGCGCGTAGAACTGCAAGGGTCGTTAGAGGGGACGGTGACCGTCTTCCGCATAAATTGACTACTTTTGCGCTCTGCCCCTCAGAAGCCTTTGACCGTCGTATTGACGGGTATGTTTCGGCTTGAAAAAGTCGGAATCCGCTTTGAAGCATAAGCTTTGGGGCAACGTAATTGGGAGGAAACCATGAAGAAACTTCTTCTGGCCGGCGCAGCTCTGGCTATGATTGCAGGCGCGGCTTCTGCTGAGCGCTATGTCATGATCACGCACACCCAGGGTACCGATCCATTCTGGCCGGTCGTGGAAAAAGGTGGCCGTGACGCCGCAGCCGCAGTTGGTGCGACGCTCGAGTATAACTTCGACGTGTCCGGCGATATGGCAGCAATGGCCGCTTTGATTGAAACAGCAGCAGCATCCGAGCCTGATGGCATCATCGTATCGCTGCCTGATGCGGCGGCGCTTGGCCCTGCGATCAAGTCTGCAGTAGCAGACGGCATTCCAGTCATCACCATGAACTCCGGTCTGGAAAGCTCTGCCGAACTGGGTGCGTTGATGCACGTTGGTCAGCCTGAGCGTCTGGCGGGTGAGGCAGCGGGTGCGCGTGCGGCAGCCGAAGGCGTCACCAACGGTCTGTGCTTGAACCAAGAAGCGTTCAATACAGCTCTGGTCGATCGTTGCTCGGGTTACTTTGCGGGTCTTGGCGGCGATCTGAACATGATCGATGTTTCGAATGACCCTGCGCAGATTGAAACACGTACGGCAGCCGCTCTGGAAGCAGACGAGTCGATCGACGGTGTACTGGCAGTGGGCCCACATGTTTGTGAAGCCGCGACAAAAGCAATCGAAGCCGTCGGTGCCGACGTGCACCTCGCATGCTTTGACCTGTCACCCGGTGTGATGGACATGATCGAAGACGGCCGCGCGTCGTTTACAATTGACCAGCAGCAGCGTCTGCAGGGCTATATGCCGGTCATCGTTCTGCACCTGTACAACAACCACGCAGGTCTGCTGCCAGGCAATAATATTGCTTCCGGCCCAGGTTTTGTTGACAAGTCGAACGCTGCTCAGGTGAAAGCACTGGCGGGCATCGACCGCTAGGCCTTAGCGCTGTGTGACATGAAAACAGGCGGGGATTTCTCCGCCTGTTTTCACAATTGGGGACAAGAAGTGGCGACGAGGGTGGTATGGCCGATAGTAACGAAGCCAGCAGGCTAAAAGAAGAAACCTGGTTCCAAAGAATCGTCCGACGGCCCGAAATCGGGGCTTTCGTGGTGATGGTGGTCATCATCGTGGGGCTGATGTTTGCCTCGGATGGTAAGGCGTTTAATGCGCTTGGGCTTAAAAACAACGTTAAAATCATCTCGCAGTTTGGCATCATTGCACTTGGCGCGGCCATGCTGATGATTGCAGGTGAATTCGACCTGTCTATCGGTTCCATGATCGGCTTTGCTGGCATGTCGATGTCGCTTATGCTTAAGTGGGGTCTGCCCTTCGGACTGGGTGAAGCAACGCCGTTTATGGCCTTTGCTTTGACACTGGTTATGACGCTCGGGCTTGGCTGGTTTATCGGCACAGTTGTTGTGCGGTCTGGGCTGTCCAGTTTTATCGTGACCTTGGCGTTTTTATTCTTCCTGCGTGGCGCAACCGAGGTCGGGTTCCGGTTGATCAACAAATCCACACAAGTATCGGGCTTGCCCGACTTTAAAGAAGACAGCTGGTTTGCGCATTTTCTGGGCGGCGAAATCTTTGGGTGGTTTTATGATGCCTGGTACTGGATCGGCATTCAGTTCGTTGACATGGGCTACGAGAGAAAAGAGCAGTGGTTCACGTTGGGTGGCAATCTCAATCGCCGTGGAGCTCAATGGGTAGAAGGGTTTGATGCCCGGTTTTTGTGGTTCATCGTAATCGCTTTGGGGGCCTATTTCATTCTGAGCCGAACGCAGTTGGGCAATTGGATTTTTGCGACTGGCGACAACAAAGAGGCCGCGCGCGCAAACGGCGTGCCAGTCAACCGGGTTAAGGTCGGGCTGTTCATGTTCACTGCATTTTGTGCGACGATGTTTGCAGCCTGTCAGG
>JAYQEA010000051.1:0-8940 GCA_038138625.1 Roseivivax sp. | reverse complement strand
ATGACCGGTGGCTTTGGCTCGATTGTCGGAGTGGTGTTTGGTGCAATCACCGTGGGTTTGGTTTCCAACGCTGTCTTTTTCATTCCGCAGATTGATGGTGCCTGGTTCCGGGTATTTGTGGGTACAATCTTGCTCGCAGCGGTGTTCGCCAACGAACGTATTCGCAAACGCATCACGGGGGGGATCTAAACTATGGCCGAACCATATATGCGCGTCGAAAATCTGGTCAAACAATTTGGACCGTTTACGGCATTAGGAGGCGTAGACCTTGAGGTGTATCCTGGCGAAGTCCACGCGCTTCTTGGGGACAACGGAGCCGGTAAATCGACGCTGATCAAGAACTTGGCTGGTGTTCACCAGCCCACTTCAGGTCAGATTTATATCGAAGGTAAGCCTGTCAACTTCCGTAGTCCCAGGGATGCTTCGAATGCAGGCATCGGCACTGTGTATCAGGATCTGGCGCTGAACCCGTTGATGAGTGTGACGCGGAATTTCTTTATGGGGCGTGAGCTCAAGGGGATGTTCGGCACGCTTCGTATGGATGAGATGAACCAGATCGCCCATGACGAGATGCTGAAGATCGGTATTGATTTTTCTGATCCGTCACAGGCGGTGGGCACGATGTCTGGCGGTCAACGTCAGACGCTTGCAATTGCCCGTGCAATCTATTTTGGGGCCAAAGTTCTGATCCTTGACGAACCAACGTCGGCTTTGGGTCAGCGTCAGCAGATGGGTGTTCTCAAAACCATGATGCGGGTGCGGGCACGCGGCGATATTGCGATCATCTTTATCACCCACAACGAGATCCACTCAAAGCTTGTCGCGGACCGTTTCACCTTTCTCAGTCTGGGCAAGGTGATCGGTCATGGTACGCGCGAAACATTGGAGGGCGGAGAAATTCGCCGCTTGATGGCTGGCGGAGCCGAGCTGGGTGATCTGGCGAAAGAGCTTGCTGATATCGGCTAAGATCTTCGATTATACAAAGTCAAAACGGCCCGCATTCGCGGGCCTTTTTTGCGCACTGTTGCTGTGAACGGGACCTGTGCAAATGCCAAGGCCCCAAGAGGATCTGAACAGATCATACCCATTTCAGATCAAGCGGAACAGGAAGCCCAGTGCGCATGCTTTCCTGTGCCGCAAGCCCCATTGCGACAGCAGCCCATCCGTCTGCAAGCGACACCTCAGGCCTCGAGGTCCCGCGGACAACATCTATAAACTTTTGGTGCTGGTAAAACGTAGATCCGTTATGATCACCTGCTTCCAAAAGATCAGGGTCAACCGGAATGGACAGACTCTGAGGCCCTTTTGGATCACGCGGGCTGATGACAAGCTGTGAGACTGGCGGATCTCCTAGATCGGCAGGCCAAAATCGCCCGGGGCCCGGCACCAGCGCTTCGATCTTGCCCAGTTGCCCAAGGGCGCTGACCTCTTCTTGATAGCGTGCGCCCTCTGCAAACATGCAAAGCTCTAGCATGGCCCGTGCGCCGTTTGCGAAATCCACCAAAACAAATCCGTGGTCCAGGATATCGGGAACCTCGCCGTGGTAGGTCTCATCCAAGTGGTTGGCCGCTTGTCCGCCACTGGCGACGATACGCTCTGGTTCTGCGCCAATCACAAGCCGCATCAAGTCAAAGAAGTGACAGCATTTTTCGACAAAAGTTCCCCCAGTGTACCGGTTAAAGCGATTCCAGTCGCCGATTTTTTCCAAAAACGGGAACCGGTGCTCGCGGATGGTGAGCATCTGCACGCCGCCGGTAACCTCGGCCGCTTTGTCCAGCAAGGCTGCAATCGGCGGCATGTAGCGGTATTCCATCGCGACCCAGATTGGCGCGGGATAAGTGGCACGTAAAGTTTGAAGCCGGCCAGCTTGATCAGGATCCGTAAACAGCGGCTTTTCCACCAATATCGGAAGAGGATTCTGCGCGGCGATCTGTTCAAGCTGTTCCAAATGTCGGAAATTTGGACTGGCGATGAGCAGGCAATCCAGCTCAGAACGCTTTAGCAGGCTGTCCAAGTCCGGGCAAATTACAATATCCGGAGCGATGCACTTGGCTGCATAAGCCATGGCTGCGTCTGGTTCAAATATTGCATCAACACGTGCGTCCGGGAGCAAAGCAATGTTACGCATATGCTCTTGACCCATCATTCCACAGCCGATGATGCCATAATTTACAATGTCCGCCATGTGCGGGCCTCCTTGTATCGGCTGATTAGATCAGTCGTTGTGTATAAAGAGCGCGGGATGGATCGAACCATGTCCGCGAAAACTCGATTGGGCGGGGCGCATTGGCCCAGCTAAACCGTTCGACATATCCGGTGATGTCACCTGGTACCTGACAGTGATTATGGGGGCACCAGTCTGGTAAGATTGCAACACCGACACGGTCCTCGGCCCGGGTGATCCAGAAGCCAAGATGCGCGCGGTAATACGCATAAAGAGAATCGATCAGTGTCTCGCGTTGGACTGTTCCAGCACTTTGATCCAGCCATATCTCTTCTAATGCGACAAGTGTGTCATCCAGATAGCGCTGCCTGCGGATCCGTGTTGCCATTTTGTGGGTGCCGAATGCGGGTAGATCATCTGATTTGTCCATGGCGTCTACCGATAGAATTTTCGCACGCGGCAGGCCGCCGCCCTTGGGAAGCTCCAACCGGAACATGCCATAAATAAGCGCCCGGGTGTTGGTCACCTTGATATAGTTTCCAGATCCGTGCCGTCGTTCTAGAACTCCTAAATCTGTCATATGTGCCAATGCTTTGCGCAGTGTAGTCACAGTTGTTCCAAGCGTGAGGGCGAGGGTCCGTTCCGGTGGCAAGCGCTCACCATCCACAAGCCGACCGGCAGCGATATCGCGGATCAAAAGTTCTGCGATCTGGATATATAGGGGTAGGGCTGGTGTGGCGTGAATTGTTTGAGTCATGCGTGCCAGTAAAAAATTGATATACTATTGATTTACATCAAAGACGCGTGTACGCAAGACTAAATTCGACGACCCGCCCGGAGATTCCAATGTCCATTGTGCCCATAACCTCACCTGATTTAGACGCAGCAGAGGTGTCTTGGTTTTCGGCATTATGTTCTGATGACTACGAGTTTCTTGGCGTGCCAAACGGTGATCTTAGATCATCATGGGCGCATTGTTCGGATATTGTGAAAACCACTGAGGACCTTGGCTTTCGCAATATTCTCTGTCCGTCATCCTACCAGGTTGGGCAGGACACATTAAGCTTTGTTGCCGGCTGCGCACCGATTACGTCCAAAATTAACATGCTGGCCGCGGTTCGGTGCGGTGAAATGCAACCCATCATGCTGGCCCGTACGATTGCAACGCTGGACCATATGTTGCAAGGCCGGTTGACCGTTAATATCATTTCAAGCGATTTCCCCGGCGAAAAAGCGGACAGCACTTTCCGGTATCAGCGCTCTCGTGAAGTGGTGCAGATCCTGAAGCAGGCTTGGACACGGGATGAAATTAATCACGAGGGCGAGGTCTACAACTTTGCCGGTGTGAACACAGATCCGGCACGTCCCTATCAAACCGGTGGACCATTGCTCTATTTCGGGGGCTATTCACCGGCTGCGCTGCAATTGTGCGGGGAGCATTGCGATGTGTATCTGATGTGGCCGGAACCCATGGATGCATTGGCAGAACGCATGAAGGCAGTTAATGCGGTCGCCTCGGATAAGGGGCGGACACTGGATTACGGGCTTCGTGTTCACATGATTGTCCGTGACACGGAGGCCGAAGCGCGCGAATACGCAGATCATATCGCGAGCAAACTGGACGACGAATACGGACAGCTGATCCGTGAGCGGGCGCTGGACAGTACATCGCTCGGGGTCAGCCATCAGGCCCGGGCACGCGAGCTTGCGGACAAATATGGCTATGTAGAGCCGAACGTCTGGACCGGAGTCGGCCGGGCGCGGTCGGGATGTGGTGCGGCCTTGGTGGGGTCCGTTGATCAGGTGATGACCAAGATCGAGGCTTACCAGAAAATGGGTATGCGGTCTTTCATCTTTTCAGGATATCCGCATCTGGAAGAGGCGCGTCATTTTGGTAAAAAGGTGCTGCCGCAGCTGAAAACATGTTCGCTGCCGCATGAATATGGGCGGGTGCCGGCGACGACGCCGGATACCCCACTCGGATTGGGAGAACGTCGCTGATGAAGCGTTTGGAATTGGCGGAAGGTCTGAGCTTCAGCCGTATGGTATATGGCATGTGGCGGCTGGCCGACGAGGGTGCAGATACGTCGGTCGCAGCGGTTACCCGCAAAGTCGAATTATGCCTTGATCAGGGTATCACAACCTTTGATCAGGCCGATATTTATGGTGGATACGCCGCCGAGGCCGTTTTGGGCGCAGCCCTTAAATCCAATCCGGCGCTGAGGGCGCGGATGGAAATCGTGACGAAATGTGACATCGTTGCTCCTGTCGGACGTCATGCAAATGCGCCGCATAAATACTATGATACGAGCCGCGCGCATATAGACGCCTCGGTCGACGCGTCGCTTGCCGAAATGGGGGTAGAGCATGTCGATCTGTTGCTGATCCACAGGCCAGATCCCTTTATGGACCATTTTGAAACCGGAGCTGCGCTGGATGATATTGTGGCGTCTGGCAAGGCGCGTGCGATTGGCGTTTCGAACTTTCGCCCATGGGATTGGGAATTGCTTCAATCCGCGATGAAAACGCCTCTGGTGACCAACCAGATCGAGCTGTCCTTGTCCGAGATCAGCCCCTTTACAAACGGTGATTTGGCGTTCCATCAGCGTCAGGGCCAGCCGGTCATGGCGTGGTCACCTTTGGGCGGTGGGTCGCTTATGACGGGCAGTGGCGATGTCGCGCATATTCTGGATGAAATAGCAGGGGATCAGGGCGTGGATCGTGCCGCGGTTGCAGTTGCTTTTTTGCTGGCGCATCCCGCAAAGATCCTGCCGGTGCTTGGAACAAATAACATGGACCGGATCGCGTCGATTTCTGATGCAATGTCCGTTCAAATTGACCGTCCGACGTGGTTTCGGCTGTATCAGGCCGCCTTGGGCCGTGAAGTGGCCTGATGTCGCAGATGCCTGATCCATTGACCTTTGTTCCCGAAGCTTCCAACAGCAGACTCCTGCGTGACGCCTTTGGTCGGTTTGCGACGGGTGTCACCGTCGTAACCTGCGGATCAGCTGCCGGACCGATTGCCATTACGGCTAATAGCTTTTCAAGTGTTTCGATGGAGCCGCCGCTGGTCTTGTGGTCGCCGTCACGTGGATCACGACGCTTTCCTTATTTCGAAGCGGCCCAGCATTATGCGATCCACGTTCTGTCGGTTGAACAATCAGACCTGTGCAATGCTGTGTCTAAAAATGCCTATGCGCTGTCAGACTTTGTGCATACTTTGAATGAGGATGGTGTGCCATTGCTGGACGGTGCCTTGGCACGTTTTGTGTGTCATCAGCGGGCCGTCTACGACGGCGGCGACCATGCGATTATTTTGGGTGAGGTCAAGCAAGCAAGTTTGCAAGACGGTACTGCTTTGGCGTTCTACGCCGGGAAAATGGGACAGATTGCACAGTCATAAGTGCAACAACCCGCTGTAAAGGGGAGGATCCGCCATGGGCGGAGTTGTGTCGGCTCTTAATGTCGTCGCTACGTGTTTGGGAGTAGTCAACGCTGCTATTTTGCGGCTGGGCAACGCTGTTGGAGTGATTTGCGTTGGTGCGATGGTTGTCGCAATTCTAATTCAGGTGTTTTTCCGCTACGTTTTGAACAATGCTTTGCCTTGGCCGGACGAGGCGGCGCGTTTTTGCATGCTTTGGATGACCGGGGCCATGGCTCCTATTGCCTTTCGACGCGGTGGCTTTGTAGCCATTGATATGATCCCTCGTATGTTGCCCAACCTTGTTGCACAGGTTTTAGCTCTGGTGCTTTTGGGGGTGTCCTGTGTGGTGCTTTGGACCGGTGTAGAACTGGGCTGGAACCACATTACGGGTTTTGCCGGCAGCGGAAAATCAGCGTCGCTGTACACCTTTTTCAAAATCGAACTGCGCGGTGGGTTCGGGATTGATTGGGGCATTCAAAAAATGCCCAAGGCCCAGATGATGGGGTCACTATTCGTAGGCGTGTGTTTGTTGCTGTCCGTTAATGTCGAACTGATTTTGCGCAGCCTGATCCGTTTGCTTGGAGGATCGTCCATGCTTCTTGAGATCGACGGCGAAGAGATGGCAGGGGCAGAATAATGCTGGTTTGGTTTCTACCTGTTTTTCTTGTTTTTTTGCTGATCGGATTGCCTGTATTTTTTGGTCTGCTTGCAGCGCCGGGATTGCTGTTGTGGATGAATGGACAGGAACGCGATATCGCTTTGTTGTATCGCAACGTCTACAATGGCATGGACAGCTTTCCACTGATGGCGATCCCGTTTTTTATGCTGGCGGGTGAACTGATGAACAGGGGCGGTATCACGATCCGCCTTGTTGAATTCAGTCAGGCGCTTATGGGCCATCTGCGCGGTGGTTTGGCGCATGTGAACGTTTTGTCTTCCATTCTTTTTGCAGGGCTGTCCGGTTCGGCTGTCGCGGACACGTCTGCGTTGGGGTCCATGCTGATCCCGGCGATGGAAAAACAGGGCTATACGCGCAGATTTGCGGCCGCCATCACGGCGGCGAGTTCGGTTATAGGTCCCATCATTCCCCCATCGGGTATTATGATCATCTACGCATACGTCATGGGGGAAAGCGTTGCGGCGCTGTTCCTGGCAGGGATTGTGCCGGGCGTGCTGGTCGGTGTGTCGCTTATGATTATGATCCGGCTTATGGCAGACCGCTATGATCTGCCCAAAGCAGAGCGCATTGTCCGCAAGGGCGAGCCACTCAGCCCGATGGAGTATTGGTTCTCACTGGTTTTGGCACGGTTGAATCTCGGCTATCTGGTCTATGTGCTGATGGGCGCCTTTATAGAAGCAGAAGGTGTTTTGGCTTGGGTGAGCTTTGCCGTCGCGTTGATCATTGCTCATGTCCTGTTGCTTGGATTGCGGCGCCAGGTCTCGGCTGATTTTCGTTCCGTCTGCAAACGTGCAGTGGTGCCGTTGCAGACGCCAATTCTGATCTTGGGTGGGATCTTATTAGGGGTCTTTACCCCCACAGAGGCGGCCGCCGTTGCGGTTGCCTACGCGCTTTTGATCGGGTTTTTTATCCTGCGCACGCTACGCTGGGCGGATTTGCCGGATGTCTTTGCCCGTGCGGGGATCACATCGGCGGTAGTTTTGTTGTTGGTTGGAGCAGCTATGGCCTTTAAGACCGTTGTGTCGTTGAGCCATGCGCCCGAAACGCTTGCGGCTTTTGTCTTGGGGCTGACAGAAAATCCATTGCTGTTGCTATTCCTGATCAACATCTTGCTATTCATAGTGGGGATGTTTTTGGATGCGGGTCCCGCGATTATCATTCTTGGACCAATCTTGGGGCCGATCTTCACGGATCTTGGTGTCGACAGCATTCACTTTGCAATCATCATGTCGGTGAATTTGACCGTGGGGTTGGCAACGCCCCCCATGGGACTTGTATTGTTTGTGGCGGCTTCGGTCAGCCAGGAAAAAGTTGAAACCATCGCCAAGGCGATCCTGCCATTTTTAGCTGTCGAAGTTCTGGTGATTTTTCTGATCACCTACGTTCCCGCGATCAGCATGACGATTCCGCGTCTAACAGGCTTTGCAAATTGACCTGAAAGGCGCAAGAATACCCGTAAACCGAGAACTAACCTGGGAGGTACTACAATGCTCGGAAAGACCCTCAAATCGCTAACGATTGCCGCATTATTGGCCGGCACCGCGGGCGCAGCTACAGCGGCAGATTATACCCTGCGCGCCACAGCAAACTCCAATGAGAACGACGAAGACTATGACGGTCTGATCGTTTTCAAAAACTATGTCGAGGCAGCATCCAACGGTGCCATCGAGGTCGAGCTGTTCATTGGCACTCAGTTGTGCTCGAATGGAACGGAATGCTTGACCGGTGTGGCCGAAGGCCAGATCGATATCGTTATCCAGACGTCCGGCGGAACGTCCGGCTTCTTCCCGTTCGTGCAGGTTCTGGATTTGCCGTATCTGATGGCTGACGACCGTGTTGCAGAAAGTGCTTTGGCAAATGGATCCGACTTTGTGACCACTATGCAGAGCATGGTTCAGGAATACTCCGAAGGCGCACTTCGTCTTATGACCATTGGCAACACCGGCGGCTGGCGGAACTTTGCCAACACCCAACGCCGTGTCCAAAACCCATCCGACATGGAAGGCCTTAAGATACGGACCGTGGTCGCGGACCTGCCACAGGAACTGGTGCGTGCCCTCGGTGCGTCGCCCACACCGATCCCATGGCCAGAACTTTTTACATCATTCCAGACAGGTGTTGTGGAAGGATCCAAGAATGGCATCACGGACATCATGAACATGAAGTTCCCTGATGCAGGCTTGCAGTATGTAACATTGGACGGTCACGCCTACATGGGTGCGCTTTGGTTCATGAACAACGAAACCTTCATGTCCATGCCAGAAGATATGCGTACGGTCATTGTTGACGGGTTCTATCAGCTGCAGCAGGCGACGTTTGCCTCGCCAAAGCGAAAGTCGATCCAAGCCTACGCTGATTTTGTTGCCGGTGGTGGTGATCTTTACGTGCCATCGCCTGCGGAAAAAGCGGCCTTCCGCGATGCGGCTTCGCCAGTTTATGACTGGTTCAAGCAGAACATTGATGGTGGCGAGCGTGCATTTGATGCACTCGTGGGGGCTGTCGCCGACGCAGAAGCAGCGATTGGCGCGACCCGCGCTGCAGACACACAGTAATCCGGTACATCCGGAGATAAGGAACGCGCGGGGGAGACCCCGCGCGTTTTCGTTTGGGCAGGGGCTAGGTGGGGGGGGGGGGGGGGGGGGGGGGGGGGGGGGGGGGGGGGGGGGGGGGGGG
>JAYQEA010000050.1:19862-26666 GCA_038138625.1 Roseivivax sp. | reverse complement strand
GAATTTGTTTTCCGGATGGCGTTCAGGCTTTCCACAAACATCAGACTGCCGATGATGCCAAGGAACACAACATAGCATAACTTCACGAGCAGATCGACTTGCCCAAGACTTTTCAGCCAGTTGAAGACCCCCACGCCCAGTGCAGCGCCGATCAAACCGCCAACCAGCAAAACACTGCCCATACGCAAGTCCACTGTCTTGCGACGCAGGTGCGCAAGAACTCCGGAAAATGAGGATGCGACGATCTGATTTGCTTCTGTGGCCACCGCAACAGCCGGGGGAATACCAATGAAAAAAAGTAATGGCGTCATTAAAAACCCACCACCTACGCCAAACATGCCAGACAGTATCCCGACAATCCCGCCTAAACCGATCAAGACAAAGGCATTCACCGAGACTTCGGCAACGGGAAGGTAGACAAGCATGAAAGCACCCTAACGGTGTAATGACGCGACAAGCGCCTAAGTTAGCAGTGCGTTAATCTGTTTGGTCTGTGTTGTACAGGGGGCCACCTGAGCATTTGTGACTGCTCAGGAATACCGCAAGGCGCAAAGACCACCATATCCCCTAGGGTGGTCATCTTTCTTTAATGTAGGGGGCGCCTCCCGCGCGGGGTGGTATAGCACGACCCACGAAACCCGCGAGGATCACAACAGTCAGAATGTATGGCAATGCCTGCACAAATTGCACTGGCAAGGTAAAGCCAAGAAAATCGATATTCTGAAAGCGCGTTTCGATCGCAAATAAAAACCCAAATAAAAGACACGCACCAAGGGCGTACCAAGGACGCCATTTGGCAAAAATCAGTGCCGCCAAAGCGATAAAGCCACGGTTGGCTGTCATGTCTTTCGTAAAGTTTGCTTGTAGACCGGTGGATAGATAGGCGCCGGCAATTCCGCACAATATCCCACAGATGATCACGGCAGCATATCTGAGGTGCACAACCGAAATTCCGGCGGTGTCGACCGCCTCGGGGGCTTCACCCACGGCCCGCAGCCGTAGACCAAACCGCGTACGGAACAAAACCCACCACGTCAGCGGCACCATAAACAGCGCAACATAAACCAAGATTGCATGCCCGGAGATAAGCTCGTGATAGATGGGGCCAAAAATTGGAACATCTTTCAATGCCTCCGCAAAAGGAAGCGATATTGGCTCGAACCTCGCATCTCCGGAAAGTTGTGGTGTTCTGCCGCCTTGCCGAAACCAGTTCTGGGCAAACAGAACGGTCGCACCTGCCGCAAGAAAGTTGATTGCAACGCCGGAAATAAGTTGGTTCCCGCGAAAGTTAATCGAAGCCAACCCGTGCAGCAAAGACAGGACCACGGATCCACCAACTCCTGCCAGTAGCCCGATCCAAACCGATCCCGTTGCAAAAGCCACGGCGGCAGAAAGAAAGGCTGCAGCCAGCATTTTGCCTTCTAGACCAATGTCGAAAATCCCTGCCCGTTCGGAAAAAAGGCCTGCCAAACAGGCCAAAAGCAAGGGTGTTGCGCTTCGCAGTGTGCTGTCCAGAAGCTGTATAAATGTCAGGAATTCCATGGATCAGTCCTCCTTGCGCCGAAAGGCGAGGAACACGCGTTCCAGCGGCATTCGAACCATGTTGTCCAGCGCGCCGGTGAACAAAATAACAAGCGCCTGCATCACGATAACGATCTGCACAGGGATATTTGTCCAAAAGCTGACCTCGGCCCCGCCCTGGTATAAAAATCCGAACAAAAGAGCAGCCAGAAAGACACCAAGAGGATGGTTCCGTCCCATCAACGCGACAGCAATCCCGATAAAACCAGCACCTTCGGACGAGTTTAAAAGCAGGCGCTCGGCTTCTCCTTGGGTAGAATTCACAGCCATCATACCCGCGAGCGCACCTGATATCAGCATTGCGATAATCGTAATCCGCACACCGCTGATACCGGCATATTTCGCAGCGCGTTCATTGTGGCCAAAGGACCGGATATCGTATCCGAGCCGTGTCCGCCACAATAAGAGCCACACCACAAAACAGGCCGCAACGGCGATAAAAAAGCTCACATTTGCGGGCGCGCGCTGAAACAACACCACATCAGCGGTCGAAAACATATCCTGAAACGTCGGGAGGTGTGTTGCGGATGGGAAAACGTCTGAAGACGGCTCCATGGCGCCGTCGGGTCGCAACATATTGACCAGCACATAATTGAGCAATGAGGCCGCAATAAAATTGAACATGATCGTCGTAATCACGATGTGGCTGCCGCGTTTGGCTTGCAAATATGCCGGGATCAACGCCCAAAGCGCGCCAAAAGCCGCAGCAGCAAGCCCAGATCCGATCACAGCCAGCGACCAGTGGGGCCACGGGATGAACAGGCACATCAAAGCCACGCCCAAACCGCCAAGCATCGCCTGACCTTCGCCACCTATATTGAACAGTCGCGCATGAAACGCGACAGACACCGCCAGACCCGTAAACATGAAATTTGTTGCGTAGTATAGAGTATAGCCCCATCCCGCAGAACTGGCCAATGCCCCTTCGACCATGGAGCCGAAAGCGTCAATCGGGCTTTCTCCGATCGCAAGAATGACGAGTGACGATACAAGCGCCGCCAAAAGAATCGAGATTAATGGGACAAGGACCGCATCGGCCCAGCCGGGCATCTTATCCATGCGCTGTCTCCGTCTCTGCTACGCCAGCCATCAGCAGGCCCAGTTCTTTTTCATTGGTCTTTTCCGGGTTGCGTTCGCCCATAATTCGTCCATCAAACATCACAGCAACGCGGTCCGATAATGACAGGATTTCATCCAGTTCAACACTCACCAACAAAATTGCTTTACCGCTATCACGTAGCGCTATGATTTGTTTATGGATGAATTCGATCGCGCCAATATCTACGCCGCGGGTAGGTTGGCCAACCAAAAGAACCTCGGGGTCCCGCTCGATCTCACGGGCAACTACGATTTTCTGTTGGTTCCCGCCTGAAAAATTCCGTGCCTTTAGCGCAGGGTTGGGCGGGCGAACGTCAAAACGTTCCATTTTTGCGGCGGTATCGGCCCGAATTGCAGCGTTGCTCATAAAGATCCCGGATTGATATTTTGGATCATGGTGATAGCCGAATGCCATGTTTTCCCACGCGCTGAATTCCATGATCAGACCCTCGTGTTGACGATCTTCGGGGACATGCGCAATACCCTGCGCGCGCCGGGATTGGCCGTCGCTTTTTTCGCCAGTCAAATCCAGTGGTTCACCATTAAGCTCGATGTGACCTGTTCCGGACACCATACCGCCCAGCACCTCCAGCAGTTCTGATTGACCATTGCCTGCGACGCCTGCAATGCCCAGGATTTCTCCGGCGCGTACTTGCAGTGAAATATCGTGAAGACGTTGAACCCCGGCATCATCGGTTACATTCAGTCGGTCCACTTGCAGCACGATCTTGCCCGGATTTGCGGGAGCTTTATCGACTTGCAAAAGAACTTTGCGCCCAACCATAAGTTCTGCCAAGGCTGCCGGGCTGGTCTCAGAGGTTTTGACTGTTGCGGTCATCTCGCCGCGGCGCATCACGCTGACAGTGTCCGTGATATCCATAATCTCGCGTAGTTTGTGGGTAATTAGAATGATGGTTTTGCCTTCGGCACGCAAACGGTCAAGGATGCGGAACAGTTGATCTGCCTCGGCTGGCGTCAAAACCCCGGTGGGCTCATCCAAGATGAGAATATCAGCCTGACGATACAGCGCTTTTAGAATTTCGACGCGTTGCTGGTGCCCGACGCTTAAGGTTTCGACAACTGCGTCCGGATCCACGTGCAGCTCATATTCAGTGGCCAACCGCGTTAGGGTTTTGCGTGCTTTGGCCAGGCTTTCAGTCAGTTTCCAACCGTCTTCGGCGCCAAGGATCACATTTTCAAGAACAGTAAAATTTGGAACGAGCTTAAAGTGTTGGAACACCATGCCAATACCGGCTGATATGGCCGCCTGACTATCGGGGATTTCAACGCGGTCACCCTGAATAAAGATTTCGCCGGCATCTGCTTTGTAAAAGCCGTAAAGGATCGACATCAGCGTGGATTTCCCTGCGCCGTTTTCCCCTATGATGCCATGGATTGTTCCGGGCATCACGCGGATCGAGATGTCTTTGTTGGCTTGTACCGGGCCAAAGGCTTTTGAAATACCTTTGAGTTCAATTGCAGGGGCGGTCATGGGCACGGCTCTTTATGAATGTACCAAAGGGGCCGCGCCTGCGTGGCACGGCCCCGGTTATTTCTATCGCTGGACTGGATTAGAAATCTAGAACAGGGCAGCTGTCGTCGGTGGTGTAGTTATGAACTGCGATATCACCGGAAATAATTGAGGCACGCGCGGCGTCTACGGCTGCCTTCATCTCATCGCTGACCAGAGAGGCGTTGTATTCATCAAGAGAATACCCAACACCTTCTTCTGCCAAGCCCAGCACTTTCACGCCGGTTTCCAGATCCGCACCAGCGGACATGGATTCGAAGACTGCAACATCCACACGCTTGAGCATCGATGTCAGAACCGATCCTGGCTGCATGTAGTTTTGGTTGCTGTCCACACCTACGGACAAGATATTCTGGTCCGCAGCAGTTTGAAGAACACCAATGCCAGTACCACCAGCCGCTGCATAGACCACGTCGGCACCTTGGCTGATCTGGGCCAAGGTCAATTCCGATCCCTTCACGGGGTCGTTCCACGCTGATGGTGTTGTACCGGTCATGTTAGAGATGACGGTCGCGTCCGCGTTTACCGCTTTTACGCCCTGCGCATAGCCGCACGCAAAACGACGGATCAATGGAATGTCCATACCACCGATAAAGCCAACGGTTCCCGAATCAGAGGCCATCGCCGCCATCATCCCCACAAGGTACGATCCCTCGTGCTCTGAAAACAGGATCGACAACACGTTTGGATGCGCAGCGGGGTCAACAAACCCGTCAATCGTCACAAACTTTGTATCCGGATAGTCGGCAGCCACATTGGCGATCGGTGTCGACATGGAAAAGCCGGTGGTGACAACCGGATTCATGCCGCGCTCGGCAAAACGACGCAGCGCCTGTTCACGCTGTGCTTCTGATTGAAGCTCGATATCGCGGAAACTCCCGCCGGTAGCCTCTGCAAACTGCTGTGCACCGTTGAAGGCTGCTTCGTTGAACGACTTGTCGAACTTTCCACCAAGATCGTAGATCAGTGCTGGTTCGGCAAAAGCAGCGCCTGCCGTCAGTGCCAAGGTGGCCGTGGCGCCGAGGAATTTTTGCATAAGGGTCATTGTACGCTCCCAATTGTTTCAGGATCCTCCGATTGCATGTCGGGGACCGCTTTGAAGATCGTGAAGATCATAGCGATTAGGACCCTAGGCACCAGTAGGGGTCAACAGTAAATCAACGTCTTGCAGCAGCTGTTTTCGTCTCTGGTGTCGGATTGTTCTAGAATTTATCGTCTTTTGGGAGATAGCAGGTCATGATGATCGCGTCTGCCACCACGCCGTCGACAGATTTGTAGTACGCAGGTCGTGTTCCCGCCTGCGCGTAGCCCAATGCATTGTACAGTGCGCGCGCTGGAAAATTCGGGGCCGCAACCTCTAAAATGATGTGCGTAATGCCTTCGGCTTGTAGATCTGCATGGGCGTTGGACAGCAAACGTTTCGCGAGACCTTGACGCTGCATTTGGGGATCTGTGGCCATACCTAAAACTTCGGCCTGGTTTTCTACGACTTGCATAAGCAAGATGGCATGGTCTGTTGTCCACAGACGCGTTGCGGGCTGTGCCAAAGTATCTGTTACGGCCTTTGCAGACCATGGGCGTTGCCAATAATAGGCGCGCGCCATCAGATCTGAAATGAAGTGCGGGGTCATTCCAGCAGTGCCGGAGCACGGTCGCGAGCAGGAGCGGCATCTGCGGGACGAATGTAGAGCGGCGCCGGAGGCATGATATCGTCACTGTCGCGGGCAACACGTGCAATCGCTGCCGCAAACTCCGACAAATTCAAGGGTGGAAAATGCAACGGATCAGGAGCGTCTAGTAATGCACATTGGTGAAGATTGGGCGTATCTAGATATACGCAGTCACGCGGAGCCATAATAGCGGGATTCGCCGCTTTGGGATCGATCTGACGGATTGCCGCAAAGCCGCTGACACCCAGGGCGGGAATAGACAGCCCAAGGCTTAGACCACGCGCAAGTGCCACGCTGATCCGTATGCCGGTAAAATTGCCGGGGCCAATTCCAACGCCGATTCGCGAGATCTCCGACCAGTCACGATCTGCTTGCCGAAAAAGATCTTGTAACAGCGGCACCAAACGTTCGGCTTGTCCTCTGACCATAGGCTCTGATGTCTGCGCTAAAACAGTATCACCAGACAACAAAGCGGCCGCACAATGTGCGGCCGATGTGTCAAATGCGAGAACTACGGGTTCAGACGGCAACTGGTCTGACCTCGGTTACTTCCGGAATATAATGGCGCAAGAGATTTTCAATACCCATCTTCAACGTTAACGTAGATGACGGACATCCTGCACAGGCACCTTGCATGTGCAGATAAACCACTCCACGCTCGAACCCGTGAAAGGTAATGTCGCCACCGTCTTGGGCGACTGCCGGACGCACACGGCTGTCCAGTAATTCTTTTATCTGTCCGACAACCACGCTATCGGCTTCATCGTGGTTGTCTGAGTGACCGCCCGCGGTATCGGCGGCACCATCGGCGATCACAGGCTGACCGGATTGGAAGTGCTCCATGATCCCGCCCAAGATGGCTGGTTTAAGATGATCCCACTCTTTTTCGTCTGCTTTTGTGACCGTGACAAAGTCATGCCCGAA
>JAYQEA010000050.1:0-19762 GCA_038138625.1 Roseivivax sp. | reverse complement strand
TTTAGGTAATGGCCTCTAGGCGCTCTTTGGACATCGTTCCAGGCACCACAGTGATCGGGATCGGCAGACTGCCTGATTGGCGTGTTAAAGCTGTAACCAAAGGGCCGGGCCCCTTTTTATCAACCCCAGCCCCAAGAACAAGAACCCCTATGTCATCATCTTGTGCAACATGTGAGATGATTTCGTTTACAGGCACGCCTTCGCGGACGATCAACTCAGGCTCTATATTTTGTCTGTCGCGCATCCATTTTGCAAAAACCTCGTAGTGGGCCTCAATCCTCTCGCGCGCCTCTGACCGCATGACATCGGCGACACCGATCCAGTGGTTGAATTCATCCGGAGGAATGACCGCCAGCACGCAGACACCGCCACCTGTTTTTGAAGCACGCATTGCGGCAAAGCGCATCGCGTTCAGGCATTCGCGGCTGTCATCCAGCACCACAAGAAACTTGCGCATAAAATCGATCTCCCTAACCACATGATGACCCAAGCCTGCCGGATCATCAATGGTCGCTTTGAAAAATGGCCTCTTTTCAGAGTGTTTTGATGAAATTCAGACTGTAGGAGAGCAAGTCCACATGGTGGCTTCTTTTGGTAGTACCAACATTTCAGCCACTAAAAAAAATGCCCTGATCGAAAGCGGATGCACAACTGACGCTCTCAGTGGGAGTTAATCTGTGGTGAAAGATTACAGTTTAGGCAAACAGGATGGGTTTCTTATTCGTCAACTGCCGCTTGGGATACGAATACGATTTACCTATCACGCAGCGTACGCTTTTAACGATGCAAGAACATTGCCTATTTGGGTTGTCTTTGCATTTGGGACGCTGTGGGTTCGGAGCCAGTCCATAATCCCGGTCCGCATATTCGACAGCAATCGTTAATATCGCTCCGGTTATCGGAGGGCTGATGCTTTTGGTGTGTATAATTCCGCGGTTTTTTTGTTGGTGTGGGTTTGATGTTTGGCAGGACCAGAATGGCACACTCAGAAGAGGACGAGGTTTCAGATCGTTTGGGGGCGCCCAAACGCCTGCAAGCAGTGCGAGACAGTATGTGACCATGTTGGCGGGTGCACGCGATTTGTATCAGGCTGGCATCGTTACTTGGTGCCGAAACCAGACGTTACTGATCGACAGACCGCAAAAGAGAGGTCCGGTACCTTGTGGTCACCCTTTTCGGACAAAGCTGGACCGCAGGGGGCTATCTGCTATGCGCCCAATCCCAGTACATTTCGCGGGCACGCCGAGCGACTGGACCGACTGCATATTGCGTGTCTTCAAACCCTGTCACAGGTGTCACTTTGTGCATGTTCCCGGACAAGAAAACCTCATCAGCCTGCTGAAAATCCTCAAACGTCAGGATGCTCTCGTGGACTGTCGTGCCATCGGCTCGCATATGCGAGATAAGTCTTGATCGCGTAATGCCGGCCAAAAATGTCCCGTTGGGGATCGGGGTAAACACCTCTCCGTCTTTGACCATGAAAACATTGGAGGTGGCGCTTTCCGCAACATTTCCCATCGCGTCAGCCACAAGCGCATTGTTGAAACCGCGGGACCGTACCTCCATAAGCATGCGGGCGTTGTTTGGGTACAGGCACCCAGCCTTGGCGTTCACAACTGCGTTTTCCAGAACAGGCCTACGGAATCGGGTGCGGCCTAGGGTTGTCGCCGCAGATGCCGGGGCGATCGGAATTTCTTCAAGGCAGATGCAGAAACCCGTTTCATCTTTGCCGGGAACAATTGCCGTCGCATCACCATGGATCCCCCAATACATCGGCCGTATATAAACTGTTTTGCCACGCAGCGATGCCAAACCGTCCCATATGATTTGCACCATGTCCTCAGGTGTGACCGTCGGTGATAACATCAGCGCCTCGGCAGATGCATTGACCCGCTGGCAATGGGCCAAGAGGTCAGGCGCAACACCATCCACAAAACGTGCGCCATCGAAAACAGAACTGCCTAGCCAAGCGCCATGATCAGCAGCCCGAATGATAGCAACGTTGTCCTCGTGCCATGCTCCGTTATGGTATGTGCGGATATTTGTGCCGACTGCCATCTGCGACTCTCCTCTGTCAAGTGAAGACAAAACTATGCGTGGCAGAGGGCGGGGTCCAGTGCGCAGTTACAGCTTTCGTTTGTGGCGTGGATCGGACAAGGACAAAATTGGGACGTGTCGGACACTTCTGAAAGCCCCTATCTTAGTGTGGCTTCGGCCTCTGTATGTAGAAAAAAATGTCATATCGGGTCGCCGGTTAAGTGGCCTCAAGCTCCCAATTCAGATGTCTTTTTCATTTTGTGTACTGGACATTGCCTGTCACAACTGTATGAGCACGCATCCAATAAAAGGAGCCCCCCATGCAGCGTACGCTTGGCACCTGCTATTATCCTGAACACTGGCCGCAGACCGTATGGGCCGAAGATGCCCGCCGCATGGTCGAAATGGGTCTGACTTGGGTGCGGATTGGCGAGTTCGCGTGGAGCCGGATCGAACCTGAACCCGGACATTTTGACTGGGCATGGTTGGATCATGCGATTGAGGTCTTGGGAGCCGCAGGATTGAAGGTTGTGCTGGGCACACCGACGGCCACGCCGCCGCGTTGGATGCTGGACCGTCATCCCGATATGCTGGCTGTAGATACTGAGGGTCGAGCCCGTAAATTCGGCTCGCGGCGACATTACTGTTTCAGCCATCTCGGATATCGTGACGAATGCGCCCGTATTGTCACCGCTTTGGCCGAACGCTACGGACACCATCCCGCGATTGGCGCGTGGCAGACGGACAATGAATACGGCTGCCACGATACCACGATCAGCTACTCTGATGCGGCCCGCAAAGGGTTTCGTGCGTGGTTGCGTCAATATTTTTCCGGTGACGGCAATGACGGTGACATTGGCGCCTTGAACCGTGCTTGGGGCAATGTGTTCTGGTCGATGGAGTACGGCGATTTTGATGACATTGATCTGCCTAACCTGACAGTGACCGAGCCAAATCCAGCCCATAGTCTGGCATTTCGACGCTATACCTCAGATCAGGTCGTTGCGTTTAACCGGCGACAGACAGAGGTCATTCGAGCGCATTCCAATGCGCCCATATTGCACAACTACATGGGTCGTATCACTGATTTCGATCATTGGAAGGTCGGTGATGATTTGGATATCGCCAGTTGGGACAGCTACCCGCTGGGCTTTTTAGAAGATCGTGTCGGCGCGGATTCGCAACGGCAACGCGATTTCGCGCGGCAGGGCGATCCGGACTTCCAAGCATTCCATCATGATCTTTATCGGGGCGTTGGTCGCGGTCGTTGGTGGATAATGGAACAACAACCCGGTCCGGTGAACTGGGCGCCGTATAACCCTTCGCCTTTGCCCGGGATGGTTAGGTTGTGGACATGGGAGGCTTTTGCCCATGGCGCAGAAGCTGTTTGCTATTTTCGCTGGCGTCAGGTGCCTTTCGCACAAGAGCAAATGCACGCGGGCCTGTTGCGCCCCGATAGCATCGAGGCACCGGCCGCCGACGAAGCCCGGCAGGTGCGGGATGAATTGGCAGAAGCGCCAGAGGTTGCACGCGCGCAGGCGCCTGTTGCAATAATTTTTGACTACGATGCTGATGCGGCCTGGTCCATTCAGCCTCACGGGGCAGGGCTAAGCTATTTCGGACTGGTTTTCGAGTACTATCGTGCCCTTCGGCGGGCTGGTCTTTCTATCGATTTCCTGCCGCCAACGACGCGAGATTTTGCAGGTTATAAGCTTGTCCTTGCTCCTGGACTGATCCACATGCCTGACGAGCTTAAGCAATCGCTGGCCAGAGTATCTGCGCAGGTCCTGTTGGGCCCGCGCAGTGCCGCGCGAGACCCACATATGACAATTCCTGTTCCGCTGCCCCCTGCCTTTCCAGGGTTGGATGTCACTGTTCAACGCGTGCAATCTTTAAGACCTGATATGCCTGTGGGACTTTCCACGACTGGGAATGTTGTCGGATACCTTGAAGACATCTCGGGCAGCGCGGAGCCGGTTTTGACCACATCAACCGGCGAGAAGGTTGCCGTGCGACACGAAGGTGTGACTTATATGGCCGGGTGGGGGGATGACACCTGCCTCGATAACCTTATTAGCCGTATCGCCAAAGATGCAGGTCTCGCGACGATGGTTCTGCCCGAAGGTGTGCGCGTTCGGGATACGGGACGCGAAAGGTTCTGGTTCAACTACAATTCTTATCCCGTAGATTTTGACCACGGGTGTCTCGATGCAGCTGGGATTATGCGGCAGACATTGGCGCAAGAGCTGCCGTGACATAATTCACCGAAAGATCACGGTCAGAAATCCGCCACTTCCACGTGACCGGATTAAACTGGTAACCTTTGCGGTCAACAGGCTTCATCCCTGCCTGTAACATCAGCTTGAACAGCTCATCCGGAGTGATGAATTTATTCCATTCGTGGGTTCCTTTTGGAAGCCAGCGCATGACATACTCCGCCCCGACAATGGCCATGGCAAAGCTTTTTGCATTTCGATTGATGGTTGAACACAGATGCAAACCGCCTGGTTTTAACAACTGTCGACACGCTGTCAGATATGCGAGGGGATCTGCGACATGTTCTACCACTTCCATATTCAAGATGACGTCAAACGTCTCTCCGGATGCGGCCAGGGCTTCGGCGGTTGTGTGTCGATAGTCGATGGCTAGTCCAGACTGCCCGGCATGTGCCATGGCAACCGGAATATTACGTTCCGCGGCGTCTACACCTACAACGGTCGCACCGAGGCGCGCCATAGGTTCACATAACAACCCGCCCCCGCATCCGATATCCAGGATACGCAGGTTGGAAAACGGGTGCTCGGTGTCCAATGTGCGATCAAATTCAGCACAGATTTGCTGTGTGATGTAACTTAGCCGCACAGGGTTCATCATGTGTAAAGGTTTGAATTTCCCTTCAGAGTCCCACCATTCTGCAGCCATGGCTTCGAATTTTGCGATTTCGGATGGGTCGACAGTGGTCGCCATGACGTTTTCCCCGTAGCAATTCATGCCTAAATCACAATATAGGTAGCACATGGACAAAATCACGGGCCAAAAGAGCGCAGCTCATTATCTTTACCCGTCCGTCAAAGCCTATGACCAGCGTATACTGGACACAGGCGACGGACACAGGATCTATGTCGAGCAATGTGGAAACCCTGACGGCATTCCAGTCATTGTCTTGCATGGAGGACCCGGCGGTGGCTGCAGTCCGGCAATGCGGCGTTATTTCGATCCTCAAAAATTCCGCGTCGTTCTTTTTGATCAGAGAGGCTGCGGTCGATCCCGCCCGCATGCCAGCGTGGTGCACAATACGACGTGGCACTTGATCAAGGATATAGAGCAGATCAGAACCACGCTGGATATTGACCGTTTCATAGTTTTTGGCGGTAGCTGGGGCGCTACGCTGTCATTGATCTACGCTTTGACCCATCCAGATCGTGTACGTCATCTGGTGCTGCGCGGTGTCTTTTTGATGACTTCGGTCGAGCTAAAGTGGTTTTACGGCGGTGGCGCTGGCCAGTTTTGGCCGGAAGCCTGGACTAGGTTTTCAGATCCCATACCCGCAGACGAGCGCGACAACCTGATTGCCGCTTACAACAAGCGTCTGTTTTCACCTGATATCCAGATGCAAACACGATATGCGAAAGCTTGGGCATCATGGGAGAATGCGCTGGCATCGGTAAATTCGGATGGTCATGGAGGGGATGCTCCGGGGGAATATGCGCGCGCATTCGCGAGGCTGGAAAACCACTACTTTATCAATGGTGGTTTTTTGGACCATGATGGTTGGATTATGGATAACATCGCGCAGATAGCGCATATTCCCGGCCATATAGTGCAGGGCCGGTACGATATGATCTGCCCACCTTTACGCGCGTGGGAACTGGCGCGCGCATGGCCCAATGCCGAACTTCGGATGATTCGGAACGCAGGCCACGCCCTGTCCGAGCCGGGCATAAGTGCAGAGCTTGTTCGGATAATGGACGGGCTATGAGTCTGCGCTGGGTTGTGCGCGGAAATTTGACAAAAGGCCCATAAGTCCAAATTACCTGCCCCAAAAAGGTTTACAGCTAGCAGGCAGCCGTTAGGCTGGTGCGAAATAAAAATACAGGGGAAACAACTTGCATCCAGTTTTACGTATTACACTGCAACGGTTGGCGTTGGGCGTCCTGACACTGGTGATTGTATCCTTTGTGATCTTTGCTGCTGTTAATTTGTTGCCGGGCGACTTTGCTCAGGCCATCCTTGGCCAAGGGGCAACACCAGAGGCCGTCGAAGCAATTCGAAACGATATCGGTCTGAATGATCCTTTTTGGATCCGCTATTTTGACTGGTTGGGGGCCTTGGTCTCTGGCGATTTGGGTGTTTCATATTCTCAGATGATGTTTGCAACGGGAATGGGCGGCGAAGACATCCAGTTAATCCCTATAACAGAACAAATCGCACCTAGGTTCTACAACACCATGTTCCTTGCAGGGCTAACAGCTATAATTGCGGTGCCTGTTTCTTTGGCGATTGGCGTTCTTGCCGCTTTGTACCGTGGATCTGCATTTGACCGTATTGCGAACATCACCACGCTCAGCTCAATTTCCAGTCCGGAATTCTTTCTTGCGTATGTCTTGACGCTTTTCTTGGCGGTTCAGTGGCAAATTTTGCCGTCCTTGGCATCCGTAACTCCGGAAATGCCGTTGTTCGAGCGTATTTACACGGCGCTTTTGCCGGCACTGACTTTGACCTTGGTGGTGACGGCACACATGATGCGTATGACACGCGCAGCAATTATCAACCTGCTGGCCTCGCCGTATATCGAAATGGCGCGTCTTAAAGGGATCAGTCCCATTCAAGTGATCGTTAAGCATGCTTTGCCAAACGCTCTGGCCCCGATCATCAATGTCGTGGCGCTCAACCTTGCGTATTTGGTGACGGGTGTTGTGGTCGTCGAGGTCGTCTTCGCCTATCCGGGCATTGGGAATTTGTTTGTAGATGCCGTACGAAGTCGAGATATTCCCGTGGTTCAGATATGCTGTCTGATTTTTGCGTCCGCCTACGTTCTTTTGAACCTGACGGCCGACATCCTGTCGATCCTGTCCAATCCACGTCTGAGGCACCCTAAATGAGCCGCTCTGTAGTTGTACCGGCTATCGCACTTTTATTCACACTGATCTTGGTTGTTGATACGACGATGGGCGCTGGGATTCTTTGGTTTCTCTACGGTGTCCTGCAAATTCTGATGGTGCCGTTTGAACTGATAACAACCGCAACTGCACCAATGGTTGCTGTACTGGGTGGTTGGAAATGGATTGTGTATCTGGCGCTGCTCTGTGTTGGGGGTTACGGATTTCGCGCGGTTGGTCAAAGGCTTACCAACAACCGGCCGTTTTACCGCGACATGCCGTTCAGTGTAGCCTTGGGGTATGTTTTCGCAGCGACATTGATCTTGGTTGTCTTGCTAAACTACAGCCGTAGTTTTTCTACGCTTGGTGGAATGCCGGACAGTTACTTTTTCTTCAGATCCGCGTTGCACTTCCTTGTTCTGTCCAGTGTGGCGGCTGTTTTGTTCCGGCAATTTGGGTGTATGGTGGGGACAGCATCCACACGCAAACTGTTCCGGCAGATGCCGGCTACAGCCTCGTTCGGGATTTTGATCATAATTTGCTACGCAATTGCCGCGATTTTTGCGCCAATGATCGCACCCCACGGGCAAGAGACGATTTTTCCCCGTGCAAATATCATACCTTTGGTGCCTGAAGCGATGGGCGGTGATCCTGGGTTTCCGCTAGGCACGGATCAGATCGGTCGAGACATCCTAAGCCGCTTGATCTACGGGGCGCAGAACACAGTTGGTATCGCTTTTGTGACCACGGTGCTTGCGTTTTTTCTGGGTGTGACTGGCGGATTTTTTGCCGCTATCCTGCGGGGGTGGGTCGATCAGGTCTTGTCGCGTCTGGTGGATGTTTTGATGGCGATACCGGCACTGATTTTTTCACTTTTGCTTATTACGGCTGCATCGTCGCTGTTTAGTGGAACAGGGCTCACCTGGGCCATGATCGTAATCATTGCTGTCATTGACTCAACAAGAGTGTTTCGTCTTTCGCGCGCCGTTGGAATGAATATCGTTGTCATGGATTATATCGAGGCAGCGCGCTTGCGCGGGGAAGGCATTGGCTATCTGATTTTCCGAGAGATTTTGCCCAATGCAACGGCACCATTGCTGGCAGAATTCGGGCTTCGGTTCTGTTTTGTCTTTTTGACCATTGCCGCACTCAGTTTCCTTGGGCTTGGGATTCAGCCACCCTTGGCGGATTGGGGCACAATGGTGAAAGATCTGGGCCAGTTTGTAAATTACGCGGCATTCTTGCCGCAATATGCGATGCTGCCGTTGCTGCCGGCTGGGGCCATTGCCCTTTTGACCGTGGCGGTGAACTTCGTAGTGGACTGGATGCTACAACGCAGCTCGGGCCTGAAGGAGTAGACCGATGGCAAAAGACAACGATGTCCTTGTCCAAATGAAAAATATCTTCATCGAAGGACGCAGTGATGAGATTTGGATGCCGATTATCAACGGTGTTGACCTGACGTTGCGCCGTGGAGAGGTTCTGGGTCTTATCGGTGAATCAGGTGCTGGAAAATCGACCCTTGGCCTGGCGGCGATGGGCTTTTGTCGGGATGGGGTGCGCATTTCCAGTGGCGAGGTGCATTTTGATGGCATTGACCTTTTGGCAGCGGGGGCGTCTGAAAAACGGAACCTGTTGGGTAAAAGGATTGCCTATGTGGCACAGTCTGCTGCAGCCAGTTTCAACCCCGCGCACCGGTTGATTGATCAACACACCGAAGCGCCTGTAAGACATGGCGTCATGTCGAAGGGGGAGAGCGAAAAAGACGGAATGGAGTTATATCAGCGTCTGCGTCTGCCTAACCCTGACGAAATCGGTTTTCGCTATCCCCATCAGGTCTCTGGCGGACAGCTGCAACGCGCAATGACAGCCATGGCCATGTCTTGCCGCCCGGATCTGATTATATTCGATGAACCCACAACAGCTTTGGATGTGACGACGCAAATCGAAGTTCTTGCTTCAATCCGCGACATCGTTGCGCAATTCAATACCGCTGCGATCTACATCACACATGATCTGGCTGTCGTGGCGCAGATGGCGGACAGGATAAAAGTCCTGTTGAAGGGCGATGAGGTGGAAGAGGCCGATACGCGCACGATGCTGATGGACCCAAAAGAAGACTATACCAAAAGCCTATGGGCAGTTCGTGCATTTCAAAGACCGCAGAAACCGGCTGTTTTGTCCGGTGCGACTCCGGTCATCTCTGTCAAAAACGTAACGGCTGCTTATGGGCCCGTGCCGGTGCTCAATGATGTCAGTTTTGATATCCATGAAGGCCGCACAGTCGCAGTTGTTGGCGAATCTGGTTCGGGGAAATCAACGGCAGCACGGTGTATTACGGGTCTTTTGCCTCCTAAGCAGGGATCGATCGAGTTTGAGGGTCAGGCGTTGCCGTCTGATTATCGAAGGCGTAACCGCATGCAGTTGCGACAAGCCCAGATGATTTATCAAATGGCCGATACAGCGCTCAATCCACGAAAAACAATCGGTGAGATTATCGGGCGTCCTGTTCAGTTTTACATGGGGTTGACGGGTGCTGCCAAAAGAAAGCGGGTCGAAGAGCTTTTGGACGAAATTGAGCTTCCGGCTCATCAATACATTGATCGTCTTCCATCCGAGTTGTCCGGCGGGCAAAAACAGCGCATCGGGATTGCGCGTGCACTTGCAGCCGAGCCTAAATTTATAATTTGTGATGAAGTCACCAGCGCATTGGACCAACTCGTTGCAGAAGGTATTTTGAGGTTGCTGGCGCGTTTGCAGGATGACCTGAAGTTGTCGTATATGTTCATCACCCATGACCTTGCGACAGTGCGGTCGATCGCGGATGAGGTGGTTGTCATGAAGGATGGGCGCGTGGTCGAACAAGGCCCTAAATCCGAAATGTTCCAACCGCCACATCACGCATATACGGACCTTTTGTTAAGCTCAGTTCCAGAAATGGACCCAGATTGGCTTACGAAATTGCTTGCAGAACGGGGCATTGAAAATATTGGCGATGCAGCCGTCACAAAAATGAGTTAAACTTTGATCGTAGATTCTGCATGTGTAGAATAATGTAGACTAACCCGTCGGTCCAAAAGGCCTTGGGATAAACCACGAGGGAGAAGAAAATGGTTTCGATTTCACGTCGCGGATTGCTGGCGTCTGGTGCAGCAGCAGGTGTGCTTGCAGCGACAGGTATGCCAGTTGCCGCGCAACAGCGTGGTGGCACGTTACGCATCGGCCTCGCCGGAGCAAACACTTCAGACAGCTGGGATGGCCGGACGCATTCAGACAGCTATATGATCACGGTCGCCCACGGCGCAGTTTTCGACTGCTTGACCGAAGTTACAGCAGAAGGTGAATTGGTGGGCGAACTTGCAGAAAGCTGGTCCGCGAGCCCCGACGCCAAAACATGGACTTTCCAGCTGCGCAAGGGTGTTACGTTCCACAACGGCAAGCCATTTGGTGCAGACGATGTGCTCGAGTCGCTACAAATGCACGTGGCAGAAGGTGCGAAATCGGCCGCCAAGCCAATCGTGTCGGCGATCACTGAAATGAAAAAGCTGGGCGAGCACGAGGTTGAATTTACGTTGGCGGTGGGCAATGCCGACTTCCCGTTCCTGATGTCAGATTACCATATTCTGATGTACCCTGCTGGTCAGATCGAAGAAGCCATCGCCAAGGGCATTGGCACGGGTTTGTACCGCGTTGAGGCGTTTGATCCCGGTGTACGTACATTGATGACCCGCGTCGAAGGCCATTACAAAGACGGCCGGGCCGGATGGTTCGATAGCGTTGAAGTCAAAGCGATCAACGACAGCTCTGCCCGGATGAATGCGCTGATGACCGGTCAGGTTGATGCCGTCAACCGCGTCGACTTTAAGACAGAGCCGCTTATGCGTGCCAACCCGATGATCAATGTATTCGAAGTGACAGGTAACCAGCATTATACCTTCCCAATGCTGACAAACCTGAGCCCGTTCGATCAGGTCAATGTGCGGCAGGCCTTGAAGTATGGTATCAATCGCCAGGAAATGGTTGATAAGATCTTGTTGGGTCACGGCGCCGTTGGAAATGACCACCCAATTGGTCCTGCCAACCAATATTTTGCTGCAGATCTACCACAGCTGGAATACGATGCCGATCGTGCCCGCCATCACCTGAAAAAAGCTGGTCTTGACAGTCTGTCAATTGATCTTTCGGCTTCTGATGCAGCGTTCTCCGGCGCTGTTGATGCGGCGCAATTGTATCAGGCATCCGCGAAATCGGCGGGCATCAATATCAATGTGGTACAAGAGCCCGCTGATGGATACTGGTCAAATGTTTGGCTGAAAAAGCCATGGTGTGCATGCTATTGGTCCGGTCGTGCGACTGAAGACTGGATGTTCGCTACTGCCTACGAAAGTGGTGTGCCTTGGAATGACACACACTGGGAAAATGCGCGTTTCCAAGAGCTTCTGCAGGCTGCACGTGCCGAATTGGATAGCACAAAGCGTCGCGCGCAGTATTATGAAATGCAGGCTTTGATGTCATCTGAAGGTGGCACAATCGTTCCGATGTATGCCAACTATGTTGGTGCACACTCGAGCCGGATTACCAATTCTGGAACCATCGGTAATCTTTGGCAGATGGACAGTTCGCGTTTGATCGAACGTTGGTGGATGGCCTAAAAGTCGTCCTTTAACACTGAGTTTAAACGCCCCGCATTGCGGGGCGTTTTTTTGTGCAGATTTTCATTATCCTGATGATATCAGGTGACCACCCGTAATGTAATGTTAAGGCGTTGCTCTGGACCAAGAAGCTGCGACGACCCAGGTCGGATTTTATCTATCCCATGGTATGCCAGCCGCGCAGCGCCGCCCATAACCACCACATCACCAGAGTGCAACCAAATGGAATGCGTGCGTTTTTTTCGATCCGGCTGTCCCATGCGAAACCTACCCGAGCATCCCAGCGAGATCGATAGAACAGGCTGGTCGAAGTCTGTTTCATCCTTGTCCTGATGCAGGCCCATCCGGGATTTGGCATCATACAGGTTCAATAGGCAGCATTCGGGATCGCGCTTACTGTTGGCTAAGCTGTGCCATATTGCCAGAATATCTGCCGGAATAGGCGGCCATTTTTGCCCCGAGGGGTGATATTCGCTGTAGCGATAGCCACTCTGATCCGTCACCCAGCCGAATCGACCGGCCGACGTCATACGAACAGACATTTTGCGCCCACCGGGCGTGTGTGGCTGGTACAGAGGAGCTTTACGAATAATATCACGAAGCGGTTCCAAAAGAGCCGTCTGAGTCGCGGGCGAAAGATATCCGGGTCGTATTGTGAACCCTTGAACATTAAGCTGATCTGTCATTGGGCACAGTTTCTTCTGTCTTTAGACAAGGAAATTTAAAAAACGATGCAAATTGGTACAAGTGACCGTCTTGTCCTGCTTGCGGCTTGGTGTCAGGCCCCCTATATACCCTTCGAACCGAGGCTGGGAAAGCGTCCAGCCTGTTCTTGACGGGGGTAGATGCCGTAATGGGTCTGCTTTCGAGACATCGCCTTGACTATAAGAAGGGATTGCAATCATGGCCAAAGTAATTGGTATCGACCTTGGAACCACCAACAGCTGTATCGCCATCATGGATGGATCGCAGCCTCGTGTCATTGAAAATTCGGAAGGCGCACGTACAACGCCCTCTATCGTTGCGTTTACAGATGATGAGCGGCTGGTCGGTCAGCCCGCGAAACGCCAGGCAGTAACCAACCCCGACAATACCATTTTTGGTGTGAAGCGTCTGATCGGGCGCAGAAACGATGACAGCCACCTTGCCAAAGATAAAGCCAATCTGCCGTTTGAGGTGATCGATGGCGGCAATGGCGACGCTTGGGTGCGCGCGAAATCAGAGACATACTCACCGTCACAAATCTCGGCCTTCATACTTCAAAAGATGAAAGAGACCGCTGAAAGCTATTTGGGCGAAGATGTGGACCAGGCCGTCATTACGGTACCTGCCTATTTTAATGATGCGCAGCGGCAAGCGACAAAAGACGCAGGTAAGATCGCGGGCCTTGAGGTTTTGCGCATCATCAACGAGCCTACCGCGGCTGCGTTGGCTTATGGTTTGGACAAAAAAGAAAGCAAAACAATTGCTGTCTTCGACCTCGGTGGTGGTACCTTTGATGTGACCATTCTCGAGATTGATGACGGGTTGTTCGAGGTGAAATCCACCAATGGTGATACGTTCCTTGGTGGTGAAGACTTCGACATGCGGATCGTTTCTTACCTTGCGGACGAGTTCAAAAAAGAACACTCGGTTGACCTGACCAAAGATAAGATGGCCTTGCAGCGTCTAAAGGAAGCTGCTGAAAAGGCAAAAATCGAATTGTCGAGCTCAAGCCAAACGGAAATTAACCAACCGTTTATTTCCATGGGCGCAAATGGCCAACCTCTTCACATGGTGATGAAGCTGACACGTGCAAAATTGGAAAGCCTTGTCGCCGATCTTATCAAGGGCAGCCTGAAACCTTGTGCTGCGGCCCTTAAAGATGCCGGTCTGTCGACCAACGAGATTGACGAAGTTGTTCTTGTGGGTGGTATGACGCGCATGCCAAGGGTTATCGAAGAGGTGACCAAATTCTTTGGTAAAGAGCCGCACAAAGGCGTCAACCCGGACGAAGTTGTTGCCATGGGCGCGGCAATTCAGGCTGGCGTCCTGCAAGGTGATGTCAAAGACGTTGTTTTGCTGGACGTGACACCGCTGTCATTGGGCATCGAAACGCTTGGTGGCGTGTTCACGCGTCTAATTGATCGTAACACGACCATTCCGACCAAAAAATCTCAGGTGTTTTCGACGGCTGAGGACAATCAGAACGCCGTGACCATTCGGGTCTTTCAAGGTGAACGGGAAATGGCGGCAGACAACAAGATGCTCGGCCAGTTTAATTTGGAAGAAATTCCTCCAGCACCACGTGGTATGCCACAAATCGAGGTGACATTTGATATCGATGCGAACGGGATCGTCTCTGTTAGTGCTAAAGATAAGGGGACTAACAAAGAGCAAAAGATCACCATTCAGGCTTCTGGTGGTCTGTCCGATGACGATATAGACGCGATGGTCAAAGAAGCTGAGGAAAACGCTGAGTCGGACAAGGCCCGTCGTGAATTGGTTGAAGCTCGTAATCAGGCAGAAAGTCTGGTTCATTCAACGGAAAAATCAATTGAAGATCATGGAGATAAGGTTGATCCATCCACGATTGAAGCAATCGAATTGGCGGTTGCTGCTCTTAAGGATGATCTGGCCGATGAAACGGTCACAGCTGATAAAATGCGTGCCGGTATCCAGAATGTAACCGAGGCGGCTATGCGTCTGGGGGAGGCCATCTACAAGGCGCAATCCGAAGCAGAAGGCGACGAACCCGCGCCAGCAGATGATGGGTCCATGGACGATGACACTATCGTCGATGCCGACTTTGAAGACTTGGATAGCAACGACAAGCGGGGCTAAGCCAGCGCATTCTGACGGCAGGGGGCGGTCCACTTTAACGGACACGCCCCCGTTTCCGTTCAGGTCAAAGGAGGATCAAAATGTCCAAGCGTGACTATTATGACGTACTTGATGTTGCCAAAGGGGCATCTGCCGAAGAAATAAAAAAAGCCTATCGTCGCAAGGCAAAAGAGCTACACCCGGACCGCAACTCGGACAATCCAAACGCAGAAAGCCAGTTCAAAGAGGCGAATGAAGCCTATGAAGTCCTGAAGAACGCTGACAAAAAAGCTGCATATGATCGATATGGTCATGCAGCTTTCGAAGGTGGTATGGGCGGTGGGCCGCGACCTGGCGCAGGTGGGCAAGGCGATTTTGCAAGTGCATTTTCGGACGTGTTTGATGACCTTTTTGGTGATTTTATGGGCGGTCAGCGTGGTGGTCGCCAACGCGCCGCCCGCGGTTCAGATTTACGGTACAATCTACGTGTAACGCTTGAGGAAGCGTTTGGCGGAATTCAAAAAACTATTCAGGTTCCAAGCTCTGTTCAATGTGGCTCCTGTAATGGAACGGGTGCCGAGGGTGGATCTGAACCAGTGACCTGTCCAACTTGTTCGGGTATGGGTAAAGTACGTGCACAGCAAGGTTTTTTCACTGTCGAACGGACCTGTCCAACCTGTTCGGGACTTGGTCAGATTATTAAAAATCCGTGTAAGTCTTGTGGCGGCAGTGGCCGTCTCCAAAAGGAACGTGCGTTGTCTGTTAATATACCTGCTGGGGTTGAAACGGGTACAAGGATTCGACTGGGTGGTGAAGGTGAAGCGGGCGCTCGCGGTGGACCGTCTGGAGATCTTTATATTTTTATTGAAGTCCAACAGCATGAAATTTTTGAAAGAGACGGCTCGGACTTGTATTGTCGCGTTCCCGTTAGCATGGCAGCAGCCGCTTTGGGTGGAGATATAGAGGTCCCGACAATCGATGGCGGACGTTCGCGCGTCAGGATCCCTGGAGGTAGTCAATCTGGTCGGCAAATGCGATTGCGTGGCAAGGGTATGCCGGCGTTACGCGGTGCAGGTACTGGTGATATGTTTATCGAGATGGCTGTCGAAACACCTGTCAACCTTACAAGTCGACAAAAGGAACTTCTTCGTGAGTTTGAAGCATTAAGCGAAGACAACAACCCCGAAACAAAAAGCTTTTTTAGCAGTGTCAAAGGTTTCTGGGATAGCATGAAGGGCTAAGTATTGCTGGCTGAAAGGGAAAGGCTGCGTTCAGGTTTTTTTGTCTGAAACAAGGACCAGACACTTAAAACGCGCAACGGTCAGACGATCGGTGGTCCTTTTATGCTGGTTGTCGACTATAACTTAATCATTTTTTCCCAATGGTCATGGCTGACTAGCGCCTTTAGCATCACTGAAGAATGGCTGTGGATAGTTCGAAAATATCCAAGAGCCACAAATCCTCTTGCCAAGCCTGTGCTATCTTGCATTCTCAATAGCACGTGGGAGATACATGGTCACACTTGTACCCTTTCCAATTTGACTCGAAATTTTTAGACCGCCGCTAATTTGCCGCAAATAGCCAGCGACCATAGCAAGCCCTAAACCGCTACCATTTCCAAACTCTTTAGTCGTAAAAAATGGTTCTAAAATACGGTCCATTCGTTCCCCGCCAATTCCTATCCCGGTGTCCTGAACGGTTATTGCGATGTAGGAGCCAGGAGAACAGCGTACAACCGCTTCTTCATTAATCTCTGAAAAAACAGTGTTTCGTGCTGAAATCGTAAGCGTGCCAAAACCATCCAAAGCCTCACGACCGTTTTCTAAAATGCTTTTGGTCGCATTCTCCAGTTCTTTTAAATCTACCCTTGCAGGCCAAAGATTAACCGCAATATCTATTTCAAAAATAATTCCGGAGGGGACAAGTAAATGATAATTGTCCGCCCATTTACGTAGTGGTATTTTAAGGTCATGAGATGTCAATTCCAAAGGATATTGGCCCGCATAAACCAACAACCGCCGCGTAAGATCAACGCCTCTTTCTGCCGCGGAAAGAATGGCGCCATGACTGGTTTCGTTGGATTCCCCCTGCGACACCATCAGCTCTGTATATCCAATGATTATAGCCAATAGATTATTGAAATCATGGGCAATTCCACCTGTGAATTGCCCAAGCGCAACCAGCTTTTGTTGAGCTATTTGCGCTTGGGCTGCTAATTTTTGTGATGTTATATCTCGAATGACAATAACCCAACCGTCATTGCCACTTGTCGTGGACATGCTTAATCGAGAAAGCGTGACCATGACTGCAACTTCACAGCCAGCTTGATCTATGAGTACATGCTCGCTTTCTTCAAAAAAAGTTTGCTCTTGTGATCGGAATTTTTCCTTTTGTTTTTTATTGGAGAATTTTAAATTTACCCCAGAATTTGAAAACTTCATTAAGCTACTGAGTGATTGGTTATTAGCTTCTGACGCAAAAAAGTAGTTTGCCGCGGGGTTCATGTACTGAACCCGTTTAGCGTCATCAGTAACAATTACGGCTTCTTTAATTGCTTCCAATGTAATGACTGCACGCTCTCTTTCTAAAATTGCACGGCGCGTTTGCTCGTCGATCTGGCTACGTAATTGCTCTGTCATCGCGGCCAGCGAAGTGGCCAATTGGCGAAGTTCAAACGGGCCGATACTGGGGATAACGGTATCTAGATCACCAGCCGCAATTCGCTTGGCTGCTGAGGCCATTTCTCGCGTAGGTGTTTCGACGTAGCGTGCCAAAAATAACGCAAGGATTACTGCTAAAAACCAAACAGCTCCTGCCATGATGAAAACAATGAAGCGCGTTGTTGTTGCTACGCTCAGAGCTGATGAGAGGCTTCTCGTAACGATTATGTGAAGTTCTGTGTTGCCAAAACGGACTGTATCTACGACTGCAAGCTCTTGGACTCCATCGTCAGAAATATATCTTCCGTCTTTTGTGGGTGGAGTGATACGCTCTTTTGCCAAAACGCGTCCAATATCACGATCAGCTACAACTAAACCATCTGCACGAATGATTTGCACGTTTGTTGTCTCGGGAATATTCAGAACAGAAATCACATCCCATATTGCTTGAAATCTAGTCTTGAGCGCCAGTATATATAAAATTTCATCAGTCTGAATATCTTTTATTGGAATAGCTATCTCAAACAACGGCGTCCGTAATTGATCATCATAAATAATTTGTCCAATGAAAAAGTCCTCGTATTCCCAAAAAGCTGCATTTGGCAAATTGAATAGGCTTGCGCTATGTTGAACTGCAGCGGCCTGCGTCCTTGTTGCTATTTGCAGCGGATTATTTTTTGTGTCTAAAATTACTGCCATTTCATGAGATATGTCATGAGAAAGTAGCAAATTTAATTGAAGCTGTACTTTTTCGTTTGATAGAGATGAGATGTTAATTAATCGATCGAAAAGGAATAACTCGTCCAATTTTCGGAAAAACAAGCTGTGGACTTCTGCTTTAACTTGCCCCAAAAGGCCGGATTGCAACCTAAGGCTTTCCCGTTCAATCTGGTGATCAACCCTGAACACCAAAGCTATACCGATGACCAGTATCGGCAGGCTAACCAACAACAAATATGATCTTATTCGGCGATGCTGGAACAACCGGGCCTCGTGTATAGAGCTAAATCCGACGCCAAATACAAAAAAAATGGTGCTGAATGCGTAGCATTATAACTTATCTTGTCTTAGGACAACATCCGCTCTTTTGATGTTTTCTTCAGAAATTGGGATACCAATTCGTTGTGTTGCGGCTAAATTTATTACTAGAAAGAATGCTCCCTCCTGGATGGGAATTGATCCCGGATTCGCACCTTGCAAGATTTTTTCAGCAAGCGGTGCTGCCTGAGCACCTACCTTGCCATGAACAATCCCGTATGACATGACAGCCCCGCCTTCCGCCTGAGTCAAACTGGGGCCAGAAACTGGAATGCCTAACGCATTGGTACGGGCAACCAAATCCGAAAGCTTCCTATTAACTGTGCTATCAGGCAACATGAACACACCATCGTATTCATTTGTTATCTCGCTAATGAGACTAAGTGCTTCGTCTGAGTTTCTAGCATGTCGATGCAACAATTCGACGTTAAGTTGCTCTGCGATATTAGAGAGCTGGATCGCAGCATCACGTGGGGCAGGATCATCCGGATTGTAAGGTAGAAGTACTTTTTTTAACTTGGGGAAAAACTCTTTGAAAAGCTCTAAACGCCGAGCCTGATTTTTGCTTAGCATGATCCCAGTCATATTGCCGCCGGGAACGTCGTAGCTATCAATAATGCCAGCGGTTAATGGATCTGCCACCACGCCAAATACAACTGGTACGGATGTGTCCTTGGTGACTGCCCAAGCCGCTACACCGGTGGGGGTTCCAGCTGTGAAAATCAAGTTGACATCATCCTCTACGAACGCTGAAATAACATCTTGTAGCTCATTACGCGGCGTCGGCTTGCCAGAAAAAATATAAGTAGTGTTTATATTTTCAACATATCCAAGTGAACTTAATGCATCTTTAAAGCCAATAACATTACGAATTCCATTTGGATTATTGCTAATCAACCCAATTTTATAGTCCAAAGAGGCTTCAGAATCCCTAAACTGAGAAATAGATATCACCACGAAAATAACAGCAAAGATAAAAAATCCATAATATTTTTTTCGACTAATTATTGCCATTTTAGCTCTCAGTACCTCTCAGATCTATTTTTCAAAGTAATCTAGATAGCCCTTGTGTATCTTCTCAAAATATAGAATATTTTAAGCATCAGTATTAGATTAAAAACAATCACTTTAAGTCTTAATATGATCAAAAGAGCAATTGTTTTCGTAAATAGAAATCTTGATATAATTCCTTTGAATATTTATAACTTAAGTGAGTGGTGAAGTTTGAATTATTTTCATTCAAAAAATATCAACCTATTTGAATACTAAAAAATACTCCAATAGCCCGTCGCCCCTCTATAGATTATATTATTCTAGAACTTCAGTCGAGTCATTCCGTTAAGAACTGTGTGACGATTGCATTGAAAATTTCTGGCTTTTCAGCATGAACAGCGTGCGCACAATTGGGAACTATGGCTAGATTTGCGTCGGGAATGGTCGTCCAGATTTGTTCTATCTGAGACCACGGATAGGT
>JAYQEA010000049.1:23819-26955 GCA_038138625.1 Roseivivax sp. | reverse complement strand
TCATCAGTCCGGACCGGTTTGCAATAGAAAAAGGAAAAGTTGGGGTTCGGTTCTTAAGCTAAGGCCGATCAGTTTCTTAGGCGAGCTGAAATCCCCTTTTCAAGGCAGCGTGCATGTCTCCAAGAGCTGTGATCTATGTGTTCAGCATCGACAGGAAGACAAGCACACCTGCAGCCACCCGCCACGCAAAGCTATCTGTGCGGAAGTTCCGGAGCATACTCTGCCCAATGATAAATTGGCCATGTGGAAATAAATACTACCGCAGGCAGACTCCAATTGTGACAGGTTCAAGCTTTACCGTTGTACGCGTCACAGCCAAAGCCATTCCTGCCACTGATTTTACAATATAGCAGGCAGCTTGGAACCTGCCATATCTACAGTCGCACCCTCACGTTTTTCGTGGTCAATCCGATCTTCGAGCCAGAGAAATAGTTATCATGGAGACACCGTTCGAGATAAGTTCGATGCCGAGATAGATGCCCAAAACCACCGCAGCAGATTGGGGGAAATTTGAAAAAATCATCGCTGCCAAAATAATTGACAAAGCGCCTGACAAGATCAGGATCCATCGGAAGGCGCGCAATTCTGCACTGAAGGCCAGCGCAAACCGCACAACACCAGCGATCATCATGAACGCGGCGACGACAAAGGTTAGTGACAGAAGGCCACGCAGCGGGTGAGCAATCAGGTTTATACCAATAAGCAGGATCAGCAGCCCCAATAGAAGTGAGAAAATTCGCACACCCCAACCCTGATCGCCAAAAGCCGAGACTAAAGCGATGATGCCGGCCAGTACAAACGACCAGCCAGCCAAAAGCTCTACCGTTAGCGATGCAGCCAGCGGATTGGCCAAGGCCATAACTCCCCCCGCGAGCGATATTATTCCGGCAAGCAGCCACAATATCCAATGTTGCATTTTTTGTCCTCTCTTTTAGGGGATGTGCGGGATCAGCTTTTGATGCATATCCAAGATATCGTCTTTGATAACATAAGCTGGGGCGCTCGCGTGCATTGTAGGGCTTTTACATAAAACCCGAGGCTGATGGCTTCTGTCGTCCCGCAGAACAAGACGCTGTCTCAAGGCGTCCAGGTCATCCAACGCCCAATATGCGCCAAAGATCTTCAAAGGCTTCTACACAGTCTAGGCCGCCCTCCAGCTGTATGCATGAAAAACCATAACCTTTTACATCAAAAGCGCAACATTGGCAGCGGCGTGAGATCTTATTTCACGTCTTAATGGTCGAACTTTATGAACTGAGCGCGTTTATTTTTCTCTTTTGCTTGTCATGTGCAAACCTCTTTGTGGCAAAGTTAAGAGCCTTTTCCGCTCAATACTGCGTGTTTCTTTTGGTGTTTTCGACGCCATTCATACAGCCGTTGCTTTAAAGATTACGCCAAGCTTTGCCGTATCATAGCCGTTTCCCTTGCCAAGCATTGGAACCCGGACCATATGCTGTCGCAGAATTTTCTGGTAACCATAAGATTAGTATTGCGGTCCGCGATCCGTGTGGTGAACACAGCCCTCACAATGCAGCCGGGTCAGCTTGCGTTTCACATCCGTCAGCTTCACTGACGTGCCGTGGCCGGTCGTTATCCAGCGGATCATCGTTGAAAACCCGACGTCATGATCAGAGGTAGACTGCTCTTAGGGGCTATGCGACCCGCTTCTGTACGCAGCTAGAGGCAGTGCGTCGCGGTTATGCCATGTTGTTTCTCATCAGTGGCAAAAGACATAGGCAAAGACGCGAAGCACGCCCGTGACGGGTCCACGCGGCTCGAAGGTAGACTTTATAATCCTTCGCTTGGCCCCTGTGCGATTAAGGGTTTTGGGGCCGATGGATCTGAAGAGCCAGCCCGGCAACCACCTCCTTCTAGGTAATCGATGCAGATCACAGGCCTTTGATCTTGGGGAATATCGCCTGCCGAGCTATGTCACCTGTCAACCGGTCCGTTCATTAACTAGATTTTTATGACAAACAAAAAGAGGTTTTCTGCAATCCTTTTGCGTGGACATAATGCGGCGACGCGTTCCCCGCCGCACAGGTCTGCAAAGGCGATCCTGTTCGTTGTGTCAGCAGAAGAATGTTTGCGGGTCTTACGTTTGTTACCGCTGACCAGTTTGTCAGGGATAATTTTGGATGGCCCGGATGCTTGGGAAATAATCTGAAAAAGAGAGATGGACAATATGGCTGCGCAGGACCATCAAACTTGGGTAAGGGCTCTGCGCTAGAGCCAGCAGATGTGGGGCACAGGTCAGGCAAGATGCCAATTGAATTTGTGTGTCAAGCAGCCGATGATGCGCAAAACGCGGATTAAGTGGCTACATCGCAATCCAATACCGTTCCTATTGATATGAGGACGCACAAATGAATGACGATTTAGCCGCTTCTCTTCTGCGGTCGATGTTTGATGCGGCTGTTGGCAGCGCTGATCCTTTGATATGTGTTCCAGCTGCTTTGCCGCCGCGACCAAAGGGGCGGGTGGTTGTTATCGGTGCCGGCAAAGCCTCTGCGCGTATGGCTCAAGCAGTTGAAGCCACGTGGGGGGAGGGCCTCGAAGGTCTGGTGGTGACGCGCTACGGACATGGCGCGCCATGTCGCAGCATCAAAATAATCGAAGCGGCACATCCCGTGCCAGACGCCGCAGGGCAGGCCGCCGCCGCACAAATTCTGCAGTTAGCTCAAAGCTTGGGACCTGATGATACATGTTTGGCACTAATTTCCGGCGGTGGATCGGCTCTTTTAACATTACCAGCTGCCGGCGTGACACTGCATGACAAGCAAACCGTCAATGCAGCCTTGCTGGCCAGTGGTGCCAGCATCGATGAAATGAATAGCCTTCGAAAGCACTTAAGTGCGATCAAAGGCGGCCGTTTAGCTGCGGCTGTATCACCAGCACAATTGTTAACGTTGATGATTTCGGACGTTCCAGGGGACGACCCTGCAGTGATCGCTTCGGGACCCACAGTCGGGGACCCCACGACACTTGCAGACGCGCGTCATATCTTGTCACGCTACAATATCCCTGTTCCGAAAACGATACATGCAGCACTAAGAGATCATCGCAATGAAACTCCGGCAATCGACGATCATATTTTTGAACGATCCGAGGCCTGCCTGATTGCAACGCCCCAAAT
>JAYQEA010000049.1:0-23809 GCA_038138625.1 Roseivivax sp. | reverse complement strand
GCGTTAGAGGCGGCTGCCAAAGTTGCGCGTGCGGCAGGGATCACCCCCCTGATCCTAGGTGATGCGCTAGAGGGAGAGGCCAAAGAGCTGGGGCGTGTCATGGCCGGAATGGCAAAACAAATTCGCAGACATGCCCAGCCTGTGCCTGCGCCGTGTGTCTTGCTTTCGGGCGGGGAAACAACTGTTACTCTGCGCGGCAAGGGGCGGGGTGGCCGCAATGTAGAATGCCTTTTGGGAATGGCGCAGGCCTTGCAAGGGGCAACTGGAATTCATGCAATATGCGCCGATACGGACGGCGTTGACGGGATTGAAGAAATCGCAGGGGCTACCCTGCATCCAGATACGGTCATGCGGGCGGCTCGTGCGGGCTATACACTGGATGCGGCACTGGCAGAAAATGATGGGCACAGCTATTTCGAGGCAGCTTGCACTCAAATAATCACTGGACCCACACTGACAAATGTGAATGACTTCAGAGCCGTCTTGGTGCTTTAGCAAAGACGGGGCCTATCGTCGCGTCGCACACTGCCATCGGGTGTCGGAAACAGCATTGCGGGTTTCTATGAAGACGGCAAAAAGACGAGCGCAAAGATAAAGGAGTCGCCATGACAACCGCGTCGCAGAAAACCGTCGTCAACAGTTGGAACGAGTGGGATCCATTGCGCCACGTGATTGTGGGTCGTGCTGACGATTGCCATATTCCACCCGAAGAGCCCGCGCTTGATGCAAAAGTGCCCGAGGACAGCGACATGCGCGGCCAGTGGGGACGCAGGCCGCAGGAAACCATCGACCGTGCCAACGAGTTGCTTGACAATTTCGCAGATCTTTTGCGCGCGCGCGGCATCCGGGTAGATCGCCCAACCAGCATTGACCACAGCCTGCCCGCAACCACACCCGATTTTCACACGGAAAGCCAGTTTGGTTGTATGCCGCCACGCGATGTCTTGCTGACAGTCGGCTCAGAGATACTCGAAGCGACAATGTCCTACCGATGCCGATGGTTTGAGTATCTGAATTATCGTCCATTGATGCAGCAATACTGGAATGAAGATCCAAATTTCCGTCATGAGGCTGCGCCCAAACCGCGGTTAACAGATGCAGACTACCATCCCGATTATCTGTCCGAAAAAATAGGCGTGGAAAAACGGTTGCAGTGGGCGGCTGAGAAATTCTTTGTCACGACAGAAGAAGAGCCGCTTTTTGACGCGGCAGATGTGCTGCGTTTCGGCCGCGATCTGGTCGTACAGCATGGGTTTACAACAAATCTGAAAGGGATCGAATGGCTGCGGCGTCATTTTCCCGACCATCGCGTGCATGCCGTGAATTTCCCGGGTGATCCTTATCCTATTCATATCGATGCAACATTTACGCCTCTACGACCGGGCTTGATCGTAAACAACCCACAGCGTCGGTTGCCACAAGACCAGCGTGGTATGTTCGAGCGCAATGGTTGGGAAATCGTAGACGCGGCACAGCCTGCACATAACACACCCCCGCCCTTGTGTTATTCTTCGACGTGGTTGTCCATGAATGTTCTTGTCTTGGACCCCAAGACAGTCTGCGTTGAAAAATCCGAAGTGTATCAGGCCGAGCAAATGGATAAGCTTGGGATGAATGTGGTCGAGGTTGAACTACGCGATGCTTATGCCTTTGGGGGCGGATTGCACTGCTGCACGGCAGATGTCTTTCGCGAAGGCGTTTGCGAGGACTACTTTCCGAAAGGCTGATCGTTCAGTTTCCTGCACAAGGCTCTGTGCGCGCCAATGTGCGGGCGCAGCTTTTAACTTGCTTGTCTCGTCGCAACGCGCGACAACGCAGCAATGCGTTTTGGCAAAATCCTGATTAGGGCTATTGTCCTTGGCCGTGTGCAACGTTTGTTGCTACCTCAAACATTTTTTGTTGTCTTGGGAGCAGTTGACGATCTGCTTATTATGCATTTGTGTGCGTCGGCGCTGCGTGGCGATCTGACTTATGCGATAAGGCGTACCAGACTCAAGGTGGCTGTGATTGGCCGATGACGGATCTGTTTTTTAATTTGTTATCGAATTATGGCGTTTTCGTTCTATTCGTATCAACGTTATTATCCTGCCTATTTGTTCCGATACCAAGTTCTCTGGTTATGATTGCTGCCGGGGCTTTTGTTGCGTCCGGCGATCTGGGACTTTGGTCTGTACTTGGGGCTGCCTATCTTGGCGCGTTGATTGGGGACCAGGTTGTGTATCGTGTCGGGCGTGCAAACGGAGACTGGGCAATCACGCGGTTGTCTCGCAAACCGTCGCGTGCGCGGATGCTTGCGAGATCCCAAACCATCTTGGATCGCCATGGCGGTATTGCCGTGTTTTTAAGCACTTGGGCGTTCGCGCAGATCAGCTCTTGTGTGAATATAATCGCAGGAGTTGCACAACTGGGCCCGTGGCGCTTTTTCCTTTGGGACGCGGCGGGAGAGGTCATCTGGGTTGGGATGTACGTCGGCCTGGGGTATATATTTTCCGGACAATTAGAGACTGTGATCACACGCGTGGGTCAGACGAGTGGTGTATTCGCACTGACAGCAGCCATCCTAGCGATTGGAATACTGGTGCGCTTCTCGATCCGGTCCCGCTGATACGAAACACTATATCCGCATGAAAACGCAGCCCCATTGAGGACCGGAGCAAGGTTGACCGATGAGTGTCGTGCTAAGACGCAGGGTCAGTCGTTTTTGTGGATTTCGACGACGTGTGGATACGGTATGGAAATACCCTGTGCATCAAAAGCGGTCTTTACCGCAATGAGCATATCAAACTTGATGTCCCAATAATCGGATGCCGCACACCAGACCCGTGCCGTGATATCGACGCTGCTGTCGCCGAGATTGGTGACACGCACCCATGGCGCTGGATCAGTGTGTATGCGCGTGTCCTCGGTTGCCAGATCCTTAATGATTTGCACCGCTTTTGCCGGGTCATCCCCATAGTCTATTCCGAACGTCATATCGACACGCCGCGTTTCATGAAATGAAAAATTGGTGATCACAGATCCCCACGCTTTTCCATTTGGCAGCACGATCTGCACATTGTCTGGCGTAGCAAGTTCTGTTGTGAACAAGGTGAGTGTTTTGACCGTACCCGACGTGCCTCCGATGTCCACATAATCTCCGATTTTATAAGGGCGAAACAGAATTAACATAAACCCGGCTGCGACATTGCTAAGGGTGCCCTGCAAAGCCAGCCCTATCGCCAATGTCGCGGCCCCTAATATGGCGACCAGACTGGTGGCCTCTATTCCGAACAGGCCCAAAACCGCGACAAAAACGATTATCAAAATAACCCATCGGATGATACTGGCGACGAAATTGCCGATCGTATCGTCGATTTGTGGGCTGGCATTGACCCTTGTTCTAATGGTTCTGCTGATCGTTCCGGCCAAAATCCAACCAACGATCAGGACCACCAACGCCTTCATTGCGTTTATGGCCAAAGCGCCCACTCCAATAGACATCAAGGCTTCTTCCATGACCGCTCTCTTTCGTATGCCTGCATGATCAAAGATCAATGGTGGTTTGCTTCAGGTTTCCTTCGTAAGACTAAGCGCTTTTGATATTTATTTGAAGAGATTTGCGATGACATCGGTTTGCATGCAATTTGAGGTTGCAAAAAGGATGGTCAATTAGGTTTTGTTCAGGACACTTACGTAAGTCTGAGACTCAGATCAGAACATATTAAACGCAAGGCCGCTAACGTAACACCGCATGTACAAAAGGACATTGTGCCATGATTGCCTACGTCACAGTTGGTACGAACAACATTGCAGAGGCAAAGAAATTCTATTCAGCTCTCCTCCCAAGTTTGAATTACACCCTGAAAGAGGGCCCCGAGGGTCTGAGTTTTACTTTGCCAGGGCAGTCGCACCTTTCGCCAGACTTCTATATAAAGCCTGCCTTCGATGGTGCACCCGCGTCGGCGGGGAATGGAGCGATGGTCGCGTTTGAGGCACGCAATCAACAACAGGTCCGCGATTTGCATGCCACGACTCTGGCGGCGGGTGGTTTTGACGAGGGACAGCCCGGTTTTCGTGACGCGTATGGCCTACAGTTTTACGTTGGATACTTGCGCGACCCGCAGGGCAACAAGATTGCCCTATTTGCAGCGGATCAAAGTGAACCGGGCCGCGACGATTGACGCCTGATCCGATTACCCGAGAGATTTTTCAATCCGGTCCAGCGTGCGCATCGCATCCAAAGTGTCATGCACGGATCCGTTTGGCGCACGACCTTCGCGGATTGCCGCAACAAATTCGCGGTCGATCAGCTCAATTCCATTGTTGGATATGGCGACATCACTCAAATCAATCTGATTATCACGACCATCGTACAAATCATCATAGCGCGCCAGATACGTGCCATTATCGCAGATATAGCGGAAAAAAGTGCCCAAAGGGCCATCGTTGTTGAATGATAATGACAAGGTGCAAATCGCACCTGACGGCGTCTTCATGCCAATGGACATATCCATGGCGATACCAAGTTCCGGATGGTACGGGCCTTGCAGGCCAAAACATTCCGAAACGACTTCACCAGTCTGATACTGGAACAGATCAACGGTGTGACAGGCATGATGCCACAACAAGTGGTCTGTCCAGCTACGCGGTTCACCCTTGGCATTCATATTTGATCGGCGAAAGAAATATGTTTGCACGTCCATCTGTTGGACTTTTAGTCCGCCTGCGTTGATCTTGTTATGTATCCATTGATGGGACGGATTGAACCGGCGCACTTGTCCGGCCATGGCCATAACACCGGTTTCCTTTTGAATGGCGCAGATGCGCTGGCTGTCTTCCAAGGAATCTGCCATAGGAATTTCGATAAGCACAGGCTTACCAGCCTTCATACAGGCGATCGCCTGACTGGCATGCATCTGGGTTGGCGTGGCAAGTATCACAGCGTCTACATCGGCTCGGGCCAAACAGGCATCAAGAGAGGTAGAGGCAAAGCCAATTCCACGTGCGGCGGCGACAGCCTCTATTTTGGATTGGGTCGGTCCCATGACGGCTGTTACGGTGACATCATCGATGGCACCCAATGCATCAAGATGCTTCGTACCAAAGGCTCCGTAGGCTCCTGCGACGCAAATTCTCATTTTGTCACCTTCTGATCTTTTTTATTTTCCAAAATAATATGTCCTACCGCCGTGTTGGAGGCAGGAACATGGTAATGGCGGTGGACTTCCTCTACGTCATCGTCCAACGCCCCGCGCATGACATGCCACATCACCATTTCAACGCCTTCCGAGCCCGCCTCGCGCAGGTATTCCACATGAGGGGTCTGACTAAGCGCAACCGGGTCCGAGGTTAACCGATCAAGAAATTGCGTATCCCATTCCTTGTTGATCAATCCTGCACGTTTATATTGCAGTTGGTGGCTCATGCCGCCTGTGCCAAAGATCACCACGTTCAGATCCTCGTCAAAACTTTCGATCGCGCGGCGGATCGCCTTGCCCAAATGATAGCATCGGTTCCCAGTCGGGGCAGGGTATTGCACCACGTTCACACATAAAGGGATCACCAAACAGGGCCATTCATCATTCACCCCTTTATCACCAAACATGACTGACATCGGTACGGTCAGCCCGTGGTCTACCTCCATCTCGTTCATGATGGTAATATCAAACTCGTCCAGGATCAGCGACTGAGCAATATGGCTTGCCAAGACCTGATGATTTTTGACCACTGGCACAGGGCGGGGGCCCCAGCCCTCGTCGGCAGGCGCAAATTCGGGTGCACATCCAAGGGCAAATGTAGGAATGCAGGATGCGTCAAAAACTGTGCAATGGTCGTTGTAGACAAGAAATATCACATCAGCTTTTTGATCTTTCATCCATCTCCGGGACTTTTCAAAACCATCAAATACCGGAACCCAATACGGCTGATCTGTAATTCCTTGATCCATGGCCACGCCAATGGCTGGCACGTGAGAGCATCCTACACCTGCGGTAATGCGCGCCATTATGCGTCTCCTCCCTCGTCCCATTCATGCTGAAAGCGGTTGCCATCCGGAGAGCGCCCCCCAGCCACCATCATCGCACGATAGGCCTCATCACCCATGCCTGTCATAAGACCTGCCAGCTGCTGGAAATTAATCCCATCATAGGCTGCCAGCTTGCTTGTGTAGTATATGTTTCCGCCCAGCTCGAGCATTCGGTTCCAGTCACGATCCAGCACGGCTTGGCGCTGTTCTGTCGTCATTTTGTAGCCGTCCAAATAGGCATGCTCTCCTGCTTTGAAGGCATCACGATTCTTTTGAAGTCTCAAAGAGATGCAGAATTGATTAAGCTGATAACCCTCGCGCCCGCGGTCTGCATCGAAAACAAAGGTGCCGGGAATATCTTCGTAGTCCTTCTTGAGGGCCATGGTTCTGTGTCTCCTTACAATGCACGTCATAACAACTGTTCGACGGCTCTGCCAAAATCATCGAAAATCACAATTCAACGTAGCCTACTCTTTGCCAGCACGTGAGTATATTATTTGTTTTGCATGCGCGAACCCTAAGCCAAGCCATGATGCACCGCTGGTGTTGATGATCAGCCCCATGCTGCGGACTTTGTGCCATTCGGATGCAACGCTCATATTTTACATCAGCGGCGGGGTGTTGAATGGCATCAGGCGTAGGCGGACACAGCAACCAACGGGCCTCAGACATTGATAAAGAACTGATCAAAGATCTGCAGGATGGCGGCCTTGGCCCAGTCTGTTTCAAAAAAGATGGAAAGGAGGCTGTGCGCGGTCTTTGACCCGCACATAGTCCTTCCGAAAAACCAGCACCTAGCCTAGATCCAAAAACTTTCATGGACTGTGGCAGAGTGCGTGCCAGAGGGTGTTTCGACCTGTACGTCGCTCCCTTCATCCCAATGCGTCAGACGCACCATACCGATTGCGACATTGGTTTTAAAATCAGGTGACCAAGCCGCTGAGGAAACGCTGCCAACACGTTTGGATCCTGCCATGACAGGCCATAAACGATCACATGCCGGTACAGGATCTCCGTGGATTTGTATGGCTCGGATCTGTTTGACAGGGCCTTCTTTGGCCACCCTCAGCAAGGCGTCCCGCCCGATACACCCAATCGCTGTGTGCGTGTTACAAAACCGGCCAAGCCCACATTCGTGCGGTGTGTTATCCATAGTCATGTCATTGCCATAACTCAAAAGCCCACCTTCAATCCGTTCGATTAAATTCGGGCCACCTGCGTGGATGTCATATTTTTGTCCCGCCTCCATCAGCGCATGCCATAGCGGCATGGCAATATCACTACCGTCTACATAAATTTCGAAACCGCCCTGCTTGGAATATCCCGACCGAGCTATAACAAGGTCGCGTCCGTTAAAGTCGAAATGACCGAACCGAAAAAACCGGATATCACGCACACCATCGCCGAAGACCTCCGACATAACATCATCCGCGCGCGGTCCTTGAATAGCCAAAGGCGACACATCAGGTTCATCCACCAGAACATCAAGCCTGTAGCCATAGGCAATTCCTTTGACCCAATAAAGCAGATCACTGTCAGCAATCGAGATCCACCAGCGATCCTCCGAGAGCTTTACCGCCACAGGATCGTTCAGCATACCTCCTGTCTCGTCCACAATTGGAACATAATAACATTGCCCTGCGAGCATCCCGCGCAAGTCACGCGGTGTCAGCATTTGCATCAGACGGCCTGCATCTGGACCCCGAAGTTCAATCTGCCTCTCGCAAGATACATCCCAGATTTGAACAGCTTCTTTCAGATGGTGGTAATCTTCGACCATTGATCGAAACGTTGTGGGCAACAACATCCGGTTGTAGACAGTGTATCCTTTTACACCTGCAGCCTCTACTCCGTCAGAGAAAGGTGTACGACGCAGACGGCGGGATGGAGCGATCATAGCCATGGCGATCAGCCTTCTTTGGCAAGGGCGCGCAGAAGGAATTTCTGCACTTTACCCGTGGCGGTTTTTGGAATTTCGGTAAAAATTATGTGCTTTGGCGTTTTAAAGCCCGCAAGATGGGATCGGCAAAATGCAATCAAAGCGCCTGCATCGGGGTCAGCACCTTCGCGCAGTTCTATAAACGCACAGGGCACTTCGCCCCACTTCGCGTCCGGTTTTGCGACAACAGCCGCAGTTGCCACATCGGGATGGCGGTATAGAACAGCCTCAACCTCAACCGAACTGACGTTTTCGCCCCCCGAGATGATGACATCCTTCAGGCGGTCACGGATTTGCATATGACCATCCGGGTGGACAACAGCGGCATCACCCGACCAAAACCAACCGCCCTCGAATGCGTCCTCTGTGGCAGATGTGTTGCCCAGATAGCCCTTCATAACTGTATTTCCGCGGATTGCGATTTCGCCCTGCGTGATGCCATCGCGTGGTACGGGCTGACCGGTATCACGATTGATGACCGCAACATTCTCTACCATTGGAAAGGCCACACCCTGACGTGCACGGTAGTCAGCCTGTGTCGACGCGTCCAAACTATCCCAATCGCGATCCCAAAGCGACTGGCTGATGTGGCCGTAAGTTTCAGTAAGGCCATAGACGTGCATCACATCCATTCCCATGGCAGCCGTCTTTTCTAAAACTGCCGGGGGTGGGGGCGCGCCTGCCGTCATGGCCTGTACCGGTGGATCGAAACGGGTTTGGTCACTGTTTTCCGCCAACATCTGCAAAATGACCGGGGCCGCACCAAAATGAGTCACCCGCTCGTCTTTGATCGCGCCAAGGATCGAAGCTGCATCAGGAGAGTGCGTAAAGGTGACTTTGCCCCCCATGATCGCCATCATCCAAGGATGCCCCCACCCGTTACAATGAAACAGTGGAACCACCGACAAATAGCTTGGGGCTTGTGGGACCTGCCAGCCTGCCACGGTCCCCAGCGCCATCAGATATGCGCCCCGGTGATGATAGATCACACCTTTGGGTTTGCCCGAGGTGCCTGATGTGTAGTTAAGCGTTATGGCCTGCCATTCATCCGCCGGTCCCGTCAGAAACAGATCGGCCGGTGTCATGGCCAGGGTTTCATAACCACAGGAGACCGCAGATCCCACATTTGCAATTTCCACCACATCAGGCTGGGAGTCGGCCATCTTCAGGGCCGCATCCAGCACCGGTCGCACCCGTTCGTCGACAATCACCACTTTGGCGCCCGAATGGTCAATGATATAAGCAACGGTCTCCGGCTCGAGCCGTGTGTTGATAGTGCATAAAACACCACCCGTCACAGGAACTGCGAAATGAAGTTCGAACACGGCGGGGCTGTTGGGGGCAAAGACGGCAACAACCTCACCGGTATCGACCCCCATGCCCCGCAAGCCAGTGGCAACAGATTGCACTCTGGCGCCAACCTCGGCCCAGCTTCGGCGTGTGCCCGCATAAACTGTCGCGGTCCGGTTGGCATAGACATCTGCCGCCCTGGCCAGAAAGGACACCGGGCTCAGCGGGACAAAGTTTGCCTCGTTGGGGCTGTAGACCTCAAAATCAGTGCGCATGGGTCTTAGCGGGGACCGTGCCAGTCGATCTGGCAGATTTCAGCGGAGCGCCCGTCAAAATCCCAGACCCGTCCGTGCGCGCGCACCCGGCCCTTGGTTGCTGTCGCAACGGTAATATCCGGCCCCATCCAGTATTTCGTATTGGTCACGACGATTTCCTCGCCACCGTGGCCCTCAACGGGAACCACCTCGCCCTGAATGGTCTTACCCACCATCAGGCGCCGGGCATTCCCTTCGGTTTCAAAGCTGACTGGCGCACGCTCTGCGCCCAGAAATTCGCTAACCAAGACAGAAAACAATCCGGTCGTTCCCCGAGCCGCACCCGAGAAAATCTTGACCAAACCCTCGTAGGCATCCTCGCTGGCGCGTTCGTCTATATAGGCGGCAGCTTTCCAATTCCCGCGCGCCATCAAACCCGGGATTTCCAGCACAAGACCAACGTTTAACCCCGAGATATCCTCGTCACCATAATGGCCGGAATCAATCCGGATCCCGGCCCACGCCTGGCAATACCCCTCGGTCGGGGGATGCTGGCCCAGACTGACAACACAGGGGCAAAAGACCGTGCAATTACAATTAAGGATCAATTCACCCTTGATGGCCCATTCGGCCAAACCGTTCGCATCTAGTGCCATGTTATCCTCCTGTATGGATAAGTTGGACTGCGGGCCAGAACCCTGCAGCCAAAATCAGTAAAACCCCGAGGGGCCGCGTCACATATCGCCCGATATCAGGCATTTTTTCCAAAACCATCAAGACCATGGCCAACGCCATAAATCCCAAATTCATGACCCCGCCCACAAACGCCAGCGCCATCAGCGCCCAACAACATCCAAGACAAACAGCCCCAAGTCGCAGACCCATGCGCCAGGGACCGTCATCCCAATGCTGCATAAAAAATGTCAAAGGCGCGCGGCATTTGGCAAGGCAGCTCTCTTTCAGAGCCGAAAACTGATACAGTCCTCCAAGACCCAAGAGTGCAGCTGTTAACCAAATCGACAAGCTCTGCCCGCTCAGGCCGATCAATCCTGCCCGCCACAATCCGGTTTGCGCAATCGCCGCAAGCAGTGAAAAGCCTGCCCAAACCGCAGCATATCCCGCCACAAGCCACCAAAATGCAGTTGGTGTGACATGTCCAAGATCATCATAGGTTGCCAAGGCCGGTAACGCGGTTGGCAACATCATGCCCGCGCTCATAATCATCCACATGATGAACAGCCGCAAGACGGACCAGCCGTCGTCTCCTGGCATACACAGTGCCTGCCAGAGCGCCTGACCATAAAGTGCCTCTGCCTGACGCAATTCTGCAGGGACCGCCATAACAAAAAGCATAGCCCAGGCGGCCAGCAAGCCACCAAACAGTCCCAGCCAATGCAAGCCGGACATTGCACGAATGCGCGCTGAAATCACGGCTTGACCTCCCTATCAGACGTGACATTTGCAAATCATTGGCAGAGCAAATAGCGACACGCAAAGACTTTTTATATTCTTAGTCAGAGTTTTTTTAACATTGATTTTTTGCGTCAAAAGCTGGTCTATGAGCGACGTTTTGAGCCGGTCCCGAGCGTCACAAGCCAACCAATTGCGTCATCCAACCAATGACCAAAGACACCGTGACGATGCTGGCGGTCGTCGAAATAAGAATCGATGCTGAAACGCGTTGCGGAGCCACACCATAATGTGACGCCAGAATATAAACATTGCCAGCGACAGGAAGTGCCGCAGCCGAGACTGCCACCAAACCCTTGTAGGGGTCAGTTGGAAAAATAAAAAATGCGCCTAAAAAGACAAATCCTGGGTGCAACACAAGCTTGCAAAAACTTAGCCAAACGGCGATTTCAATCCGCGAAAAGCGCGCCCGGAGTAGCCGCAGCACCGAGGATCAAGAGAAATTCATCCAAAACCTCTGGCAGCTTTACCTGCACAGCCGACACAGTTAATCCCAACCCCATGGCAACGATCATTGGATTTTTTACCAATCCCAGTCCAACAGTTTTCAAAATCTGAAGCGTGCCGCCACCCTGTCGCCCACCAACAACAAAGATAACCAAAGCAGAGCTGAAAACGATCAGATCAATGCTAAGTATCAGCATGATCGGGCCAACGGCTGCTTGCCCCAACAGCACTGTTAACATCGACACACCCAGAAACCCGGTGTTGCCGATGCCCGCACATTGTGCCTCGATCGCAGCGGTGGGTGTATCAAGCCCGCGCAGAAAAGCAGCCGTCATGGCGATACCGTATGTCAGCGCAGTGGCGCACAGGTAGACAAGCGCCAGACGCGGGTCAAATATCTCGGAGATCGAAAGCGACGACGCAAACCGCAAAAGCATCGCAGAAAGAGCAAAGTAGAACACAAACTTGGTAAGATAAGCGGTGGCTGCGGGCGGAAAAAAATTGGTCCGCCCTGCCCCGTATCCAAGCCCGATCAACGCAAAAAACGGGACTGTTTTCAGAAAAACTTCCAGCATCAGTCCAAAGCCTTACTACCGGGAATGTTAGGTCTACAGCTCGCCTTCAAAGGCACGCAACACGCGCGCATATACGTCACGCTTGAATGGAACAATATTGGCGACAAGTTCCTCCGCCGGCAGCCAGCGCCATTCATCAAACTCCGGCTGTTCCGTCGCTATATTGATGTCATCGTCATTTCCGTTGAACCGCACCAGCAGGTATTTTTGAGCCTGACCACGGAATTGTCCATTCCACAACTTGGGAACCATTTCATGTGGCAGATCATAATTCAGCCAGTCCGGTGTCTCGGCAATCACGCTGACCTTGTCGCTGGTGACTGATGTTTCTTCCCAAAGTTCGCGCAATCCAGCCTGCATAGGAGTTTCTCCGGGGTCCATCCCTCCCTGCGGCATTTGCCAAGCGCCTTTCGTATTGATGCGCTGTGCCACAAAAATCAACCCGTGTGCATTCACCATCATCACCCCCACACAGGGACGATACGGCAAACGAGAAATTTCTTCCGGAGTCATAATCGGTCCTTAATGTAAGAGCTGTGCAGCAGGTCTGATGGTACCCGTTTGAACGCCGCGCCAATTGGTGATTGGCCCATTCATGCGCCGCAGCGCTGCTGGATGCAAAGGGTTCAGAACCCCGAGACGCACCAGAATTGCTGTTATGGCACATTCTGCGGCTCTCGTGGCGCCATCTGCGATTTTTATTGCCACCCCCAATTCACGACTGGGCAAAATTGCGACAAAATACCCCTCGGCACCCGTTTTCAAGGCAACGGGCTCGCTGACGGCCTGCATGAGCTCGGTGCATGCGCGGCCCATTCCCGCGACCTGCATCGGGTAAGCGTACATTGCATTGGTCAGCCTTGCTGCAGCCTGAGACATTACATCCCCCCGCTTGTGCGCGGTCGCAAAACGCCCCATGGCATGAGCCATGGCGGCTAAGGATGTAGCATAGTTTGGAGCGGAGCAACCATCGATGGCCGTAGATTGACTGGAACAATTTGTCATATCCTCAAAGGCCTCGAGGCAGGCTCGGCTGACCGGATGATCGGGATCAATGTATTCTGGTCCCGCTCCCAGATGCCGGGACAACGTCAAAAAACCTGTGTGCTTGCCGGAGCAATTGTTGTGCACCTGACAGGGGGCTTCATCCGCTTTGATCATTTGGCGCCGCAAATCACCGTCGCGGCTTGGCTGTGGTCCGCATCTTAGGGCAGTCTCGTCCAGACCGAGTGTTTCAAGCCACTGGGTCACCATATCGACATGCAGCGGTGCCGCTTCGTGACTCGCACAGGCAAGCGCCAAATGTTTGTCGCGCAATCCCAACGACCTTGCTGCTCCCGATGTCACCAATGGCAGGGCTTGAATCATCTTTGATGACGACCTTGGAAAGAAAATCGCGTCGGGGTCTCCCCATGCTTTGACCACCTGCCCCTCACCATCGCATATGACCGCATGGCCAAAGTGGCAGCTTTCCGCCAAAGATCCTCGCCAAATTTCACACATCAATTCCGCAGCCATGGATATCTACCCTGAAAATTTGACATTTCCCTCGCTGAGGGGATTCACGCGCCCTGTCTTTCAGGATATTGTGCCTATGTCGAGATTGAATGCTGTTGCAATATTAAACCCTACAGACAAACAATTGCAAAGCGGCGTATGTGGTAAACGAACGGTGGAGGCTGGGCAAAATGGCAATAGGTCTGAAACGCCTTGGAATGATGGCGGCACTATCACTTGGCTTGGGAATGCCGGCTGCGGCACAGGAAGAAAGCACAAACCGTGTGGCATCCACCACGGACTGGAGCGTATTTGAGGCCAATGAACCCCGGGAGTGCTGGGCGGTCACCACATTTACCGAAAGCGTGAACACGCGCGACGGGCGGGTCGTGTCCGTGAACCGCGGATCAATCCTGCTGATGGTGTTCTACCGTCCCGGCGATGACGTCGAAGGACAAGTGGCCTTTACGGGCGGTTATCCTTTCCGCGAAGGGTCGACCGTCAACGTAAAAATTGATGGTAAAGAGTTTGAATTCTACACCGAAGGCGAATGGGCCTGGCCACCGTCTAGCAAGGAAGATGCTCAGATCGTGACTGCCATGAAACGAGGCTCCAAAGCGGTGGTAACTGCCAAATCATCACGTGGCACGACAACCAAGGACACATTTTCTTTGTTGGGTTTCACAGCATCCGTCGAAGACGCAGAAAAACGGTGCAGTTGAGACTTCTTTCATAAGCGCTGGATTGATCGTTTGTGAGAGAGCTTTTGCTGGTTATGCAGTAATCCCCGCCTCGCGGGGCGTCAGAAACGACGCGCAAGGGTATCGCCACGGAACACGCACGTCACTGATATCAAAAATGCGCATTAAATATCTGTGTGTTTTCAGCCGTCTTTTGCACCGGCCACACCACAAGCATTTTCTTTTGATAAAAAGTGGTGTACATCGCCGCTTTGTTGGTTCCAGACACAGGCCCAATCCCATGACAGTGGCACCCATCACGCAAGATGTTCTCACGATTCCGCGCAAGCTTCCAGATGGGCCGCGCAATCTTGTTGGCCTGACCCGCGACGGTCTGCGCGATGCTCTTGTGTCTATTGGGACGCCTGAAAAACAGGCCAAGATGCGGGTTAACCAAATCTGGCAGTGGATTTACCAATGGGGTGCGCGTGATTTTTCCCATATGACCAACCTCGCCAAATCCTATCGCGCTCTTTTGGCGGAACATTTCGTGATTGCGTTACCCGAGGTAGTAAGCCGTCAGATCAGCGATGATGGTACGCGGAAATATCTGGTTCGGATTGCGGGCGGTCATGAGGTCGAGGTTGTCTATATACCGGAAACAGACAGGGGCACCTTGTGTATCTCGTCTCAGGTGGGTTGCACCCTGACCTGTTCTTTTTGCCATACCGGCACTCAAAAGCTTGTGCGAAACCTGACTGCCGGAGAAATCGTTGGCCAAATCATGCTGGCGCGTGACGATTTGGGTGAATGGCCAGAACCCGGCAAGGGCACTGGCGAAAACGGTCCGCGACTACTGTCCAATATAGTGCTTATGGGCATGGGTGAGCCGCTTTATAATTTCGACAATGTCCGTGACGCTATGCAGATTGCAATGGACGGCCAAGGCATCAGCTTGTCAAGGCGACGGATCACACTGTCAACCAGTGGTGTCGTTCCTGAAATCGCCCGCTGTGCAGAAGAAATTGGATGCCTGATGGCGGTCAGTTTCCATGCAACAACTGATGAGGTGCGTAACAAGCTGGTTCCGATCAACAAGCGATGGAACATCGAGACTTTGCTCGCAGCGTTGCGAGACTATCCGCGTCTTTCCAATTCCGAACGGATCACCTTTGAATACGTCATGCTTAAGGACGTGAACGACAGCGACGAGGACGCCCGGCGCCTGATCAAATTAATTCAGGGGATACCCGCCAAAATCAACCTGATCCCTTTCAACGAATGGCCGGGCGCGCCGTATCAAAGATCAGACTGGTCGCGGATCAAGACCTTCGCCGACATCATTTACAAGGCCGGTTATGCGAGTCCAATCCGCACCCCCCGTGGTGAAGATATCATGGCTGCTTGTGGTCAATTGAAGTCAGCAACCGAGCGCGCGCGCAAAAGCCGCGCAGCCATTGCAGCCGAAATTGCAGAGGTCTAACGCGCCTGAATGGAAATGCTCGTAATCTGGCGATAGGGGCGGTCCGGACTATAGATAATTGAAGGGAATTGAGGGTGGTTCACAGCGTCGGGATAGCCCTGCGCCTCAATTGCTATACCCATTGCAGGCCCGTGCCTTTGCCCGGCCAAAGCGGATCCCACAGCAGTAAGCCTGTGCCCTGTGTAGACCTGTAGCCCGGGCTGATCCGTCCACAGGTTTAAATCCAGTCCATTGCTTGCGCGTAATGTCACGGCTGGACCAGAATGATCACAATCCAGCGCATAATTTATATCGATGCCACTTTTTTGGGGATCGGCAGCACCAATCGCGCGCATGTCTCGGAAATCATACTGGGTGCCAACCACCGGTTTCAATATTCCGGTTGGTATCAAAGTCTCATTTGTTTCTGTGATGTGATCCGAGGCAATCTGCAACTTTTGCTGCCAAATCGGGTTTTCGCCGTCCAAAGCATAGTAGTTGTGGTTGCACATATTGATAGGCGTTTCTCGATCAGGCGTTGCTTCAAAGTCATAGGTCACACAATGCCCATTTAGGGACACGACCAGCCGAACGTCTACTGTTCCAGGCATACCCTGATCACCATCCACAGATTTCAGCCTGAGCTCCACGGCGCGATCACTATCTGGCGTCAGATCCCAGTTTCGCCTGCTCCATCCATTGACACCACCATGCAGGGTGTTTTGCCCTTCATTCTTTGAGAGCTGATAGCGCTGTCCTGCCAGATTAAATGCCCCCCCCGCAATCCGGTTGGCCACGCGTCCCTCTATCGTGCCATAATGTCCCGGATGGCGCGCGTAGTCCAAGATATCACTATGCCCTAAAACAACCGGAACGCGCTGTCCCGATAATAGCGGGACCTGCCAATCGCTTGTAATAGCGCCAAGCGAAAGAAGCGTTACCGACACGTCTCCATCGGACAGCGTATGGCTTTGGTATTTTTCGTGGGTGTCTGGCATTGAGCTCAATAAATCCGTGCGTTTGGTCAAAATGAACGTAGCAAAGATTAGCTATTTCCTGATGAGTAAAAGCCCCAGCAGCGCCCAGTCACCAGTCTGCTGGTGACTGTGTCCAAAGGTTACGACTTTTCGAAACAGATCGTTAGTCAGGCGCCATGGCCACCAAAAACGGTGACTAGGGTCCGCCAAAAGATCCAAGCCTCAAGGCGAAAACCGGACTGGTGGATATAAAACAAATCCATACGGGTTTTGGCCGCTGTTGCCTCAGACCCTTCTGCGTACCCTAGGGTGGTCTGTGCAAGTCCGCTTATTCCGGGCAGCACTTCATGTCTTTCTCGATACCCAGGGATGCGTCTCACATACATCCGGGCATGGTGAAATGCGTCAGGACGCGGTCCGATCAAGCTCATCTGTCCGGCTATTACGTTCAGGATCTGAGGTAATTCGTCCAATCTGGTTTTGCGAATAAAGCGTCCCAAACGGGTGATACGATCCAATTCCAATGGGTCATTCGCACCGCGCATCTCGACGGGTGCGGCAGTCATAGACCTAAACTTTATCAATTTGAACGCGCGACAGTTCTTGCCCATGCGTGGCTGAACGTAGAACACAGGTCCCTTGTTCAAAGCGGGATTGATAAAAAAAAGACAAAGTGCCACCGTCGCCAACACTGGCAATAGTAGAATGCTTACGACCAAATCAAACAACCGTTTTGACGATTGGAACAGTAAAGTTCCCCGTCGCGGTTCTAGGGCACCAAACTCTTTGGCAGCCCCAATAGGCAGGTCAAAATCGTACACTGCAATCTCCTAGGCAAAAAAATTTACGAATCTATAACGCACAAAGTAAAAATTAACAGATAAACGTAATTCATGCTAGCAAAGGGTGCCTCATAAAGAGCGCGAATCGCCTGCATCACTGAGATGTTATTCAAATTTTGAGGAGTTAGCTGCATTTTTTGACAGTCTATGGATCAACTTATGGTTTTGAAGTTCTAAAGAGTTGCGTGGGTCAAATTTTTTACATCTTTTGGTTGTTATTCGCGACGCGTAAATGGCGGAACTAAACACAAAGACAGCGCAAACCGTGTAGTCTGCACAGACATTCACAAGGTATTTAATGCATTTGACCGTTCGTTTACATCCACCACCCAGTGATATAGACCCGATCGCGGTCAGATGATCGCTGTTTTTGATATTCTATTCCGACACAATTGATGGACGTACATGTCACGATTTGCCCAATTCGCCACCGACATTGCTGCGCGATACACGCCAGTGACACAAAAGGCTCATGCGATGGCAAGCTGGACCCAGCATAAAGATCAGAGCTGGGCTAAACCCTATAAGACAGCGCCTATTGTCATGGATGAGCTTTATTTCGCCGCCGCCTCTATGCCAATCGTTTTTGAACATGTCGCAGACGGTGCACGTCCCGTCGCGTTGATCGATTGCGGAGAGGCCTCGATGATCTTGGAAAATGGCCAGTGGGCGGGTGCCTATGTCCCGAGTGTTTTGCGTGCGCATCCGTTCGCAACAACGTCGACTGGCGAAGTACGTGTTGATCCAGACAGCGCCCACTGGCATCTCGGACCCAAAGGGAAACGCCTTTATGACACTCTCGGCAAGCCAACAAAAGAATTCGAGCAAGTACAGAATTTCTGCAGCACATTGGGCCGTGCTTTGGCGCGCGCGCAAACATTAGGCACCGTTTTGCGACAAAGCGGCGTTTTGCAACCCGCCACAACCCTCAGTGATCTGGACCGTGACAGCAGCGCCGAACTTTTTGTTGCATCGCCACAGAAATTGCGTGGACTCGACGCAGAGGTGGCCGCACATCTTTTGAAAAGTGATGCTCTGGCGCTTGCCTACGCACATCTTGCGTCGCTGCCAAAGATCAATCAGTTGAAATCTGTGCAAAGGCTGCGGCATGCTCGGTCTGCGGCGGATAAAACATCAAAATCGTCTGATTCCAGCGGGGTCGATTCGTTTCTTGCGGCATTGTCCGCCGCGCGCGATTGAGACTATGGCACAGAGTAGACGACAGGGAATGCTTGGTATGACAGATATGAAAAAAGTATTTGCAGCAGCAGCCACATTTATTGGGCTGGTCGCCTGTGATGCGCCTACACTGTCTGGGTCAAGTTCGAGCCAGCAAACCGGTGTTCTTGACGCAGCATCAGCCTCTCAGACACAAGAGGCACTGGAGTCACAAGGATCAGCACCCTTGACATCACGCATTGCGTCAACGCTTGGGGCCAGCAAATTCGGCACCCAAATCGCAAACGCGGTGCAAACCAACCCCAACATTCGCGCCAGCACGGCGAACATCCTGATTGCCCAAGCTGACCTGCGCAGTGCCGAGGGCGCCTACCTTCCAGAAGTCACCGCCGGTGCAACTGCGACCGAGCGTCTGAACGGATCAAGCAGCGCCACGCCCTATCTGCGCATATCGCAGCTCATATACGACGGTGGGGCGTCTCGGTCCCGTGTAGCGGCGCAAACTGCAAACCTGACTTCGGCGCGCAGTGCGCGATTGGTCACGGCGTCAGATTTTACACTTCAGGCCGTTCAAGCCCATGTAGATTATGCCACAACAAACAGAATCGTAGAGCTAGCCCAGCAAAACCTGTCAGCACACAAACGCTTCACACGATTGATCGAAGAACGGCGTGAGGGCGGTGTGGGATCACAATCGGATCTGTTAACCGTTCAATCCCGTCTGGCCGCTGCTGAAACTCTTTTTGTGAATGCCCGCGCCGAACGCGATCGGGCCAAAGCACGCTTTGTAGAAGTTATTGGCACACAGCCCACGGGAACAGCCTGGCCACCTGCGGCACCAAATTTGCCCGGAAATGACACAGCAGCGATTAACGGCAGCCCACGTATGCAAGCGCTTGATGCGCGGTTAGCGGCTGCGCAATCTCAGCTTGAAGCAGTCCGGCAAGGTCGCCTGCCGCGGGTAGAAATGAGCGCAACGGCCCAACAGCAAGATGATGGATCCGGCGGCGATGTGGCCCTTGATCTGGCTGTGGATTACACTTTTGATACCCGTGGTGAAGCATCAGCCGCAGTGCAACGCGCCTATGCCGATACGCTGCGTCTGGAGTCAGAAAAATCCACGTTGGCACGTGATATTGCCCGCTCGTTGGATTTTCTTCGATCTGACCGAACCTCGGGAAAACAATTATTATCCGCAGCTCAGCGCTCTGTGCGGACCAATCGCGCCAATGTTCGTGCTACAGAAGAAGAGTTTTCAATAGGACGACGCGATCTGCTGCAGGTATTAGATGCGCAGCGGGACCTCGTCGTCGCACAGCGCAGCGTGATAGAGGCCGAACGTAGTCTTTTATTAACAGGGTATGATGCATTAGCCCTCACCGGCGATATAATACCGGTTTTTAATATTTCTCTTCAGGAATTGGTCTTCACAGAATGAACGATACTGCTGCTCTGACCGAGCGTGATACCGAAGGTCGCCGCAGCCTTGCCCCGCTAGAAGCTTGCCTCCTTCACGCCACGGCAGAGCTGGATCGCCCCATGACTCATGCCGCGGTTTTTGCTGCAATATCTGATCCAGACGGGCGGCTAAGCGTACAGGATGTCCTGCACGCAGCAGAAAAGCATGGCCTGCAAGCGGCCTTTGGACCGCGAAGCCTGAAGGACTTTGACAATACGCTTTTGCCGGCAATCCTCTTTGGCAAGAAAGATCGGGCCTATGTGCTTCACAAGGTGCAGGCCGATGGAAAACTAGTGATTTATGATCCCGCTTTGGGCGATCGACCGGGGATTATGTCGCCTGAAACTCTTTCGGAGGTTTACGCAGGTCATTGTATTTTGCTAAGGGCTGATTATCGCGAAGATTTGGCACAACAAAACCAAAGCCGCGGTCACTGGTTCTGGTCCGCTTTAACCGCCAGCCGCTGGACGTATGCACAGGTTCTTCTTGCCGCTATGCTGGCAAATATACTGGGGTTATCGACGTCTATTTTCACAATGGTCGTCTATGACAGGATCCTTCCTAACGAGGCAACGGAATCCCTGATTGCATTGACGATCGGTATCGGCATTGCGTTGTTTTTCGATTTTTTGATCAAGTTGTTACGGGCTGCCTTTATTGACCGCGCGGGTAAACGTGCCGACATGATCATGGGCAGGCGTATCTTTGACCAGCTTCTGGACATCAAGATGGCCGAACGCAAAGGGTCCACCGGCGCGATGACCAGCACATTACGGGAATTCGAAACCCTTCGGGAGTTTTTTACCTCTGCAACGCTCGTCACTTTGGTAGATCTGCCATTCATCACTCTTTTTATATACGTGATCTACACCATTGGTGGTCCTTTGGCATACGTTCCAATGATGGCTGTCCCAATTGTCCTGCTGGTATGTATTGCAGTTCAGCCTTTTCTGAGCCGTCTCGCGGATCGCAGTTTCACCGACGGACAATCCAAACAAAGCGTTCTGGTCGAGACTCTGAATGGTCTGGAATCTATCAAGGCCTCAGGCGCCGCGCGATACATGCGGTCAAGGTGGGAAACCGCGATCGAGCGCCAGTCCGAACACGGGGCAAAAAGCAGGGGCATTACCCAATTTGCGCTGAATGCGACCGGTCTGGTGCAACAGGCAGCGCAGGTGTCAATCATCTTTTACGGGGTCTTCCTGATTGCCGAAGGCGTAACCTCTATGGGTGCGCTGATCGCCAGTGTTATCTTGATGGGCCGGACGTTGGCCCCCTTGGCGCAGCTTGCTCAAACGCTGACACGTATGAACAACGCAAGGTCATCCTACCGCAGCCTGAACCAGCTTATGACTTCGGCAAGCGAACGTCCTGATGACCGCCAGTGGATTTCCCGCCCCAAACTGCGCGGCACTGTGACGTTTGACGACGTTCGTTTCACATACCCCAATCAGATGGTTGAAACGCTCAAGGGCATTTCGTTGACGATCGAGCCCGGAGAAAAAGTTGCGATTTTGGGACGTATCGGCTCGGGCAAAAGCACACTGGCTCGGCTTTTGTTAGGCCTTTACGATCCAACTGGCGGTGCGGTGCGCGTAGATGGCGTTGACATCCGCCAAATTGACCCGGGCGACCTTCGCCGTAATGTAGGCGCGGCCTTACAAGACGTTTGGCTGATCTCAGGCACCATACGTGACAATATCGCAATCGGAGATGTGCGTCCGACCGATGCCGCCATTTTAAGAGCTGCCAGAATAGCCGGTGTTGAAGAATTTGTTGCAAAAAACCCGGCCGGCTATGACCTGCATCTTGGCGAAAAGGGCGAGGGATTGTCAGGTGGGCAACGACAGGCCATCTGCCTCGCGCGGTCGCTTGTGGCAAATCCAGCGATCATGCTCTTGGACGAACCCACATCATCTATGGACGTGCAGAAAGAAGCCGAGGTTATCCAGAATCTGAAAACCGAAATGGCCGATAGCACGATGATTATCATCACACACCGCACCTCTCTTCTGGATCTGGTCGACAGGGTGATCGTGATTGATGATGGCAAGGTTGCCGCTGATGGCCCCAAATCCATGCTAAAGCGCGGGAACGCAGAGGCGTCTGAATGAGCAAACATCAGGATTACGATCAACTGGTCAAGGAAATGCGCGGGCGATCACCCGTGCGTTCAAGCGTACTGATGCTGTCTATTCTGGGATTTATCGCAATTGCCTTTTTCTGGGCAGCGGTCACCGAGCTTGATGATGTCACCCGCGCAGACGGGCGTGTCGTTCCATCCGGCAATCTACAGGTCATCGAGGCCGCTGAAACCGGACTTTTGCTGGCAGTGCATGTAAAAGAGGGGGACGTGGTCCAAGCTGGCCAGCTATTGATGGAGTTGGATGGCAGTCTTTTATCGTCGCGTTTGGATCAGGAACAGGCACGCGCCTACGGGCTCCGCGCGCGCATTCAGCGCTTGGAAGCCGAGATTTCAGGCGGTGCTTTGATTTTTGATGAAGCCTTGGTCCAACAAGCCCCCGATGTTGTGAAATCCGAGGCAGCCTTGTTTCAGGGACGCCTCGACGCCTTAATGGCTGAAATTGCTATACTGGAAAACCAGCGGATACAGCGTCAGCAGGAATACGCAGAGGTTTTAACCGAACTTGATACCGCACGGACAACCCTCTTGGTTCTGAAAGAAGAGCGTGCGCTGAAAGAGCCATTGGTCGAACGTGGCATAGAACCACAAACGACGCTTTTGGCTCTGCGCAGAAATGAAGCCGACTGGGAAGGGCGTCGAATACGGGCGCAGGCGTCGTTGAAGCGGTTCGAGGCATCACTATCAGAAATCGATGAACAGATTGCCGCGCAGCGACAAAGGTATCAGTCCGCCGCGCTGACAGACCTTGCAATTTCGACGGCAGAATTATCGGCGTTAGAGCCCGCCCTACCAATGTTGCAGGAACGCGCCGCCCGTGCAGCCGTAAAATCACCCGTGCGCGGCATCGTAAACCGGATTCATCGAACCACCATTGGCAGTACTGCCGCTGCGGGCGACGAATTGATTGAAATCGTCCCGCTACAGGATGAAACTCTTCTCGTCGAAGCCTACATCCGTCCTGATGACCGTGCCTTTCTATTGCCGGGCATGGACGTTCGCGTAAAAATCACCGCTTATGATTTTGCCAGATACGGCGCTTTGGACGGTAAAATCGTACGTATCGGCGCTGATACAGTTCAGCGTTCAGAACGGGATAATGAAGAGGTCTTTGTGGCCGAGATCCGGACAACGGCAGCGTTTCTTGATGGTGCGGGTGAGCCCGTTGAGATTTTGCCGGGCATGATTGCAGGTGTCGATATTCTGGCAGGACGCAAAACCGTTCTCGATTACATTACCGAGCCGGTGATTAAAGTAAAAGACAACGCCTTCCGCGATTGATTTTGATCCATTTTGCGATCACAGATTTGGGTAAAACTAACAATAGGTACAATCGGTTTTGAAGTCAGACTCTCCGGGAGGCGCTTTCTGCGCCCAGGATGATCCGCAATGGATCACGCATGGTCTTTCAGTTTGTACCATTCAAATATACATGCCGAACCAGTGCACGGACATTGATCGGCACAAAGCTCGCCTTGGTTCTCTTTAAATCTGGTAACGGAAGTGAGACCACTTCTGTTTCACTGCCGGTTTGCACACCGGCACCACTCTTTTGGAGGTGTGTGTCGGCTATGGTGGGGGGGCTGTGTCG